>NZ_JXIS01000087.1:0-76457 GCF_000836715.1 Bacillus sp. L_1B0_5
GTATTGCTTTTGATGTACTAAACGGATTTGTTTTGGGTTTATATTGTTCTTGTATTCTTTTATTCACATCTATATAACCTTTGAAAATTTTGGGTATCTTATATTGATATAAAGGTATATCACTCTTCTTTCCTAACAAATACCCATCTTGATTTTCTAGATTTCTCTTCTTTAAGTACCTTCTTTTTTTCCCCATTACCTATTCACCTCTTCCTAATGTATATTTTAACATTAAGATATACATTGAAGAAATATTCTTACCTGGTTACCCATATCTTATATTTTGTGTAACTGCCCTTATTGCTGAATCCTTTGATATTCATAGCTTCATAATACTTTCCCTTTTGAGTTACACAACACGATAAAAATGGTTAACTGTAAAAAACAAAAAATAAAAGGAATGTTTGCTATATCTTGAAGTTCCTCATGGCCTTATCCATTACATCTTGATTCACACCTATATAACGTAATGTAACTCTCTCTGATGAATGATTGAAAATCTCCATTAATAACGCAATATTCTTTGTTTGCTTGTACATATGATAACCAAACGTCTTACGTAATGTATGAGTTCCTATTTCATCTAATCCAAACTCTTCTGCTGTGTTTCTGAGTATTTTATAAGCCATATTCCTTCCGATAGGTTTATTTGTTCCTTGCCTACTGCGGATTAAATATTCATGATTTTTCCTTTCTTCTATATACCAACGTAATTCTTTTTTTAATCTAGGTGTGATTTCAATTCGTTTTTGTTTACCTGTCTTCATTTCACGCATCGAGATATACTTTCCCTTTAAATCTCCAACCTTCAGTTTTAGAATGTCGCTAATACGTAGACCTGTATTAATTCCCATTACAAACAAAATATAATTACGCTCACTCTTTTCTTTTAAATACTCTTTAATTTGTTGTATTTGCTCTGGATCACGGATAGGTTGAACAAAGTTCATTGGTTATCCCCACCATCCTTTTCTTCTGCCTCATATACTTCTAATCTAAGAGCAAAAGCCAATTTATAAAAGGCATTAGATTTATTTCGTCTATATGTACGTTCACTCATACCAATCTCGTTATAAACCATGTAATCAAATACCTCTTCATCTTTCAAATATCGTTTTACAATAATGTCTCTTTGATTTTTACTAAAACGACTTAGCGCCTTATCAATTTGAAAAGATAAACGCTGTAATTTCACTTCTCTTTCACTCATAGCAACATTTGCTAGAGCAACATCTTCAGCTGGATTTCCTACTATGTTTGTTTGACCGTGGTATCTTACTTCACAAGAAGCTGTGACTTTCATCTCATTTCTAATCATCCCAAATTGTCTATAAATACGTACATTTTCAAGAATTTCTTCTAAACGAGCCTGCGTTGCCTTGCGATCAATTTTAGGTAAGAAAGTTAATTGCATCATATATAAAAACACCCCTTATCTATTTTATTAATAAAAAACAAAAAGCGGACACCAAACTACAGAGCAATATCATTAATGCTCTTTATAGTTTGATGTCCGCTGGTTCTTCCAGTAGGACCATAGTATATTTTTAAAATTCTCTAATAAGCTTCTATGTCAGAATATCAAATAACTTATCATTAATATACAAAGTAGCTTTTAAACCTATCATCTCAATTGATCATAAATTTGCTGAGCTATTTCCTTAACTCTTCTAGTACTGTTTCTTGAACTTGCCTGCAATAATTGATTAACATGGTGTTCTTGTATATTTTTATTATTAATATCATACTGTATTACAAATTCACACCATCGTTCAACTATATTCAAATCTCTAAGCTTTAATAATATAGTCTCATCACCTATAAATACCTTATTAAAATAATATTCCCATCTATCATCGGTTAGGTTACTTAAGATTCCATCAATGTATGTTTGTGCTCCCCAAGATATATTCCAAGTATTACCTATTTTACAAGATATTGTAGATGTCATACATTTACCTAATGCAGGAGCAGGAATTGAACTACCCAAATCAAATAGCAGCTTAGCTGCTGCAGGTTCATTATGAAAATTATTATTACCAAAATGCACTTCTAATAAATGATTAGCTGCTTCAATAAATGTATTAGACCTTAAACTCTCTGGTACATAGTCGAAGCCTTTTACTTTCAGTAAAACAGATTTCAATGCTCTTACTAATGGCAAATCACCTGCATTGGTAGCCTCTGCATAAGCAAAACCAATTGGATAACGATCATCTGACAGCAAATCTTCCCAGATACTTGGAATAATAGTAACCATATTTGCAAAAACAATTTCTCGTTCTGCCCCTTTTTCCGATTTTGATAAATTTAATAAAGTTCTAGTGGTTGTTCTTTTATAGAAATATGGACTATTCATTAAAGTCTGATAGATATCATGCTCTTCTGATATAATTTGTCTTTTAAGTTTTTCTCTAAAATTCGTAAAGGATATACTAAAACCATCGTCATTCATCGCTAGCACATACTTAATACACCCTTTTATGCATGCTTGCGCTTGTGTGACATCCAATTCATCCTCAACAGTCCGTACTAAATAATGTTTAAGCAACTCACTATTTTGTAAAAATAAAATTTTCGCAGTTTTATTAATTAAGCCTAAATCAGCACTTAAATTTATTATATCTACATCCGATAAAAAATCACTTGAATCAGATAAACTATCCTCATTGCGCCCTAACATTTCAAGCACAAATTCTTTGCCAAATGACATAATTTTATCTCTTAGTACCGCTATTGTTCTATTCCAGGTATACTCAGTCGCCATATCAAATAATCCTGCTTCAAAAGACACTTTTATTCGATCTATTTCTCTCGGAGAGAGCATATTTATGTATCCAGATAATTCACTAACACTAGCAACAGTAGCAGGTATCCTAGCGCCATTAGGCGAATCCCATAATACGATTTCATTAGCCAAATTAATCACACATCCTTTTGTAGAAGGTATTCCCATCCTGCGATAAAAAATATACCCCTTTAATCTTCGGGTCTTTTGATGCTAAAACAGTATAGGCAGCTCTTTTTCTTGCTCCACCTTCTGCAGGTATGTCATCCATCGTTAACGGCTGCTTTTTTACAAAAACATTAAATCCCCTTACCCTGGCAGAACTATCGATTATAGTAATTCCATCCACATTTAACATTTCAAGAAATAACCCTGAAAGACCATAATATGCTTCTGATGATGCAATATCCTTTTTATTCATTGCGGTATCTATTATTTTTTCTCCCAAATCAATAGGATCAGAAAACCAGGTACCATCTGATAGAAATTCATTTGGAAAGTTATAATCCGAATCGACAACAACACATATAGTTCCATGAACCCTATATGGTATTATTGCTAATAAATTTGTTAACGCCTTTTTAATAGACTCTTTGTCTAATGATGGAACATCGTGAGTAATATCCTCTATCATATCATTAAAAGATTCATTTGTTTCTTCACTATGATCTACTAATCGAAAATCAATCATTAAATTATGCTTTCTAATTCCACATATATTCAGCTCAAAATTACTAATAACTTCTACATCAATGACCCCAAAATCTATAAGTTCAGGCTCTTCAATACTTAATAAATTTCTTGAAAAAGAAACACCAACTGGACCTGAGAAAGCCCTGATTATGCCATACTGTATTCCATCCTGCTCAATATCCACGAACACATGCCAACCATTATTACAAAAAGGAATCAAAGATTTCAATATTTTCTCCATATCAAAACCATCCAAGTTACCCATTTTTGTTTTTACAATGTATGAATTAGGCACCGTATTTATCGCTTCCTTAATATTATTAGTTATGACAATTCGAGGACGAATCTTTTTCCCTTCTTCTTCATAATTACATAACCTTGATAATATATTGAGAAAATTAGTAAGAAACTTTTCACTTACGCTAATTTCCTCTAGCTCAAATATTCTCTCAATATTTTCCCGAACAGAATCATAATGTAATCTTGTTTCAATCATCAAATTATTCACTCCCAGAACCAATTCAATACAGTTACCACTACAAATAAATACATTATATCACCATGCTTTAAATTATTTAACATAATTTTATAAATTATAGAAAACCGTGGACTTTAACCCTAATTTTGGTTATGTATTAATGGAAAATAAAAAGAGTAGATAACAGATCTACTCTCTTCTTGTGTCCAATAAATATTTTGCTACTACACAAACTATAACTTTTAGTTCATCTTTACGTTTAAATCAGAAATTGTAAATTCTTTCGATAATTCAATTTGATATTTTTCAAAGAATACTTTCTCTATTCCTAACAGTGCAGATAAAAATTCAATATCAACCATAAGTGTATCCAATAATGTGCCTAACGATAAATAATTTTTATCAAATAAAAGCTGCAATATGCTTTTGACCTTACCTGGTTTCATAATTTTTATTTCATCATCCAGCGGTTCTCTTATTTTATATCCCTGTCTATTTAATTTGATATTGAAGTATCTATACTTTTGATAGTCCAGCAAACCAAGTGAGTGAGCTCGATATGCAATTGCCTGAATTGAGACAATCCATTTCTTCTTTAAATCAATGTAAGAGTCAGGAGCTGAATTCTTAGAAAGAAAATTAAAGTCTTCAGTAAACTCTTTTTCGGGTAGTAAAAAGGCCCCAGCAAATAAATTCGCCTCTTGTTCGTGCTCTCTATAAGCCTTATTGTCTAATGAAGAAAATTCAACTTTATAGTGTAATAGTAGATGACCTAATTCATGCGCTAAATCAAAGTTCCTTCTGGCAGCAGATTTCTTTAAATTCCCTAAAATAATAAATGGTCGTCCATCTTCAGCCCATAAACTGTAAGCATCTATTCTTTCTCCAATGGCCTTTTCAAAAATAAATGCTCCTTTTTTCTCAAGAATAAATAATAGATTTAAATTACTTTTATTACCTATCCCTAAAAATTCTCTAGCTAATTTTGCTGCCTTCTCGATTTTTATTCTCTTATCTTCCTCTGAAGAAGTAAGATATTGGATGACTTTTTCTCTTAAAACGACTATTTCATTTTGTGGATAATGTAACTTTTTTTCAATGACATTTAAGAACGAACTAATAAATTCTATTGTCTTAGCTTCACTTAGAGTTTTTTGAGCGCTATTTATAATATCTGCTCTATAAGCAATGTGACATTGTTGTATATTCGATTTTCCATTTTCACTTAGAAAATCTTCAGAATAAAAATACTTACTTTTTACTTTGAAAATTCTCTTCATTTTATTAATAACTTCCAATTTAGGCGACATATACCCATTTTCATATTGCCAAACGGCCTGTTCGGTAATTTCTAACATTTCGGAAAGTTGTTTTCTTGTGTAACCATGGAGAATTCGAATGTTTGTTAAATTTTTACCAACAAACATTGTACCTACCTCCTACAATATATTTCTAACTTTGACTATCATCATCTGCTTTTTCATCATCCAATTCTTCATCATGATAAATATCGTAATCAAATGCAGCTGGTGATTCATAGTTAGAATCCATCTCATCATTTTCTAGAACTGTTGTATCTACATCCTCAAAGTCCACTGAGCTATTATTAATTAGTCCAGTTAAATCATCCACTAAATAAGCTTTTTCATTATGAGGATTCGGCATCCAAAGAAATATTTTTGAAATCATGAATGCCTCATCAATTTCGTAAGTCACAATATAAAACTTATCGTACGCTTTCTGTAACTTACTTACTTCTGTATCCTCTAATGATTTTAAAGTATTATCGTCAAAGAGAGTTAAAAATTCAACAAAGCCAGATTCTTTCGGAAGTGAACGAGTTTCTGGGAATTTTATCTTGTGATTTACTCTGGATAACTTTTTTAAATAATTTTCATCATTTTTTTTACGTTTTTTATTTCCATCAATCCCCTTACCACCCGGAAAATTCCCCTCATTAAAATACTTAGCATTTTTTATAATAAACATGCTTTTGTCTTCAGAAGATGAAAATTGTAAATATCCCCAAGTATATCCTGCCTTAGCCTTTTTATACTCAATCCCAACACTTGCACATTCCCTGGCTGTTTGGTCGTCAATATGGTTCCCTTTTACCCATGCGTATGCGTCACTAATCTTCATGGTTCTTTGTTTTTCGTTACGCTCATGGATATAACTTTTATATCCATTCAATATCCCATCAACAATCACTTGATTTACTGCTGAACTAAAAGTATATTCTTGCATCTCCAATCCCTCTTTCTTTATTTTTATATAGCCTCTTTAATTATATACTATCTATATAAATTTTAAAGAAAAAGTGATAAAATCTATAAATTTTTAAAGTTAATACTAAACCTACTAAAGTAACTGTGTTTTTCGTTCTTCCATACGCGCCACTTTACCAGCTTTATATATAAATGACTGTTCACCATGTCCAGTTGTTGGTGGTTCAATGGGATGAATCTTTCCGTCCTTCACAACGTAAATCATGTTTTCCACTAAAGAAATTTCAGCTGTCATTGCTACAATGTTTTCTTTAATAACTGCCACCGCAATCACTCCCAATTATGTTATAATTACTTTGTCGAATAGTTATGTCGGGAGCAGTCTCGGCTTTTTTGTTTGTCTACAAATATCGCACAACATTTTCTGGAATAAATGATTGTTCAAGTGACAAATGGAGCCGTATTGGAATCGGCTCTTTGTTATCCCTTGCTCTCTTACATATTTCTTCAGCCTCTTCCCACACAAATTCTTTATCCTCCACTCGCTTATAACGCCAAATCCCAATTGTATAATCCTCAAATAATTCGTAACGTTCATCAGGCGCTGTCGTTGCTTTTAATTCATCAATCGCTTTGGCTTGGCGTGGTATTTGCACAACCACATCTGCATACCGTAATTTTGAATTCAAACGGTGAATATGAGCTTTCTTAGGATCAAATGATACAACTGGCTCCACGTCAAAAATTGTTAATTGCTTTGGCATTGTTTTTCCCCTCCAATACCTGCAAACTTGCTATTAGAATCCCTTCAAACTGCGTTAACGTTAGTTCATCTAATGTTTGTCCGTTAATTTCAGTTAATCCTAATCCCAACAATTTACGAATGATTATTAGTTTTCTACGTTCTACTTCCTGACGTAACAACATGATTAAGCCTCCTGCTGATGATTAAACTTTCTCTCTAAATTTACAAACTTACTAAATTCTTTAATAAATGCTAGTTCAACAACACCAACTGGACCATTTCTCTGTTTCGCTAAAATAATTTCTGTTATGTTTTTATTTTCTGTCTCGCGGTCATAGTAATCTTCACGGTATAAGAATGCTATTAAATCCGCATCTTGCTCAATTTGACCATTTTCACGTAAATCTGATAGCAACGGCCTCTTATCTTGCCTACTTTCTACCGCACGGCTTAACTGTGATAATGCAACTACACATACATTTAATTCTCTTGCCATCAGTTTTAACTTACGACTAATCTCACCGATTTCTTGCATGCGGTTCCCTCTATGCTTTGAATCCCCTACAATAAGCTGCAAATAATCAATTGCAATTAAAACCTTTTTATCAGGGTACTTACGCTTTAATTTCCTAGCCTTTGCATAAATCTCTTGCATCGTTACATTTGCTTTATCGTAAATTTCTAATGGCAAATCATTAATCAATCCCATCGCTTGACTAATCTTTTCCCAATCCTTTAAATTACATAGCTTTTTAGGATTCTTTAATTTCGTAGCATCTATATTTCCAGTACTTGAGATCATTCTCTTTAGTAGCTGCTCTTCTCCCATCTCTAGTGAAAAGATTCCTGTTGCTGTATGAGCACTTGCTGCATGAAAAGCGACGTTTAATACAAATGCCGTTTTCCCCATCGAAGGACGGGCACCGACAATAATTAAATCACCTTCTTGTAACCCTGCTGTCATTCTGTTCAAGTCGTCATAACCAGTAGGAATACCAGTTAAATCTCCTACATCAATTTGCATGCTCTTATACAAATCAACAAGCGTATCTTTCAAGTTAAATTCATCTGAGTAACCTGTTTCTTCAATGGCGCTTAATTCATCAATTGATGTACTAATAGCACTCATATCCCTATCTTGCTGAAGGCGGTTATATAAGTTACCAGCAACCTCCTGAGCATGTCTCATCTTCCAAGTCTCAATCACTAAACCTTCGTGATACGAGAAGTTCTTAGTAGTTGTTACAACTTCTGTCAAGTTTACAAAGAATTCGATTCCGCCAATTTGATGCATAAAGCTTTCATCGAATTTTCCAATGAGAGCAACAAGATCTATCGGGACCTCAGCATCCTCTAATTCTCTCATTGCCTTGAAAATCACTTGGTGCGTTGGTAAAGAAAACTGTTTTACCTTTAGCTGACAATCTTTAATTAAATCGCCTTCTTGGATAATGCTACCTAAAACACTTTGTTCAGCTTCTACATTGCGAATCATATCGTTACTCATTTGGCCAACCACGCATTCTGTTGGTTAAGTACTGCAAGTTCCTCTTCTGTTGGAATGTTCTGCTCCCATGCTTGTTGCTGCTGTATTACGTTTTTAGTAGATTCCGATAACCCTTTTTGTTGATAAGGTACTTGTGTCTGTTGCTGTGCTTTTGTTAATCGCTGAGCACGAAATGCTTTATCAGCTGCCTCAACATCAGCTACTTTTTTAAAGCCTTTAAGATGCCAATCTCTTAAAATCGTATTTACGTAAGACATGTTTCTCGTATTCTTCTCTAAAGCAATCTTCATAGCCTTAATAACTAGTTCTGCATTTAAATCATCTATCCAAGCATAAATACCATCTGCAATAAAGGGTGTAATGAATCCGAAGTTTTGCTCGTAAAAAGAAATTGGATTAACCTCAACAACTTCTTCCGCGCCTGCGCGTTCTTCTTGTTGTTGTTCTTTTTCTTCTTCTTTTTCTTCTTCTTTTTCTTTTTCTTCTTCCTTGCTAGGGTCTTGGAAGCCCCTTATAAGCCCCTCCAAACGGACTGATAAATACTCCTTAATACGAGGGATTTTAAAATCTTGTTCTCGTTCTAATTGCAAGCAAGTTTCATAGAAATCAACTAAAAAATCCTGGTCCTTCACAGATTGAATCTCTTTTAAGACACACTTTTCAATGTTTACATTTTTAATTGGATTGAATTTTAACCAGTTGATTAAGAACAGCTCTTTTGTTTTTGGGTTGTAATTAATTTTTCCGTATTCAGCAAAACGTTCTAATAGCTTCATAACAGTTTCACGGTTATATCCTGTATCAGTTTCAATAATACGGAGTGGAAGCTCATAGATTCCAGATTGAGACGTCTTACTATTTGTCATCAAATATAAGTAGAAATACTTCTCCTCCGGTGTAAGATCTAAAACAAATGAATCCTGCCAAAATGAAACATGTACTGGTCTATAAACTGCCATATTATTCATCCTCCCGTTTACATATCGCGAATCCGTCCTCTACACGTAATAAGCGATAATTCTTGTATCCTATTTTGAGATATTGTTTTACTAAGTAAATTAGGTGTTGCTCTGATGTTGCTTGTTGAAACACTTTAGGATTCAGCAACACTCTATGTAATGATTTGTCTAAAAGCATGTAGCACACTCCGTTGTTATACGAATGCTAATTTGATATAATTAATCCTAAGATCTTTGCAAGACCGTTTGTCTATCACTCTGCCAAGTGATAGATCTTTTTATTTTCTACGTGTTACTAACGAAGCGTTAACTCCTCTTGCTCTTAAATCTTTAATTACTACACGATAACTCATCGATGCCTCATGTTCCTCTTTTGTATCACGAAGCATTTTAAATTCCCTTATACATCGCTCCAGCTCTTCTTCCCAGTGATTTGATTCTTCGGTTGACTCTGCATTAAACATGTTATAAATACATTCACTCATACAGTTACGAAGTTTATTCGCAAATGAAAAATCTCCAGGAAGAACTAGATCATGAAGACGATTATTTTTATCGTTCATGAATTACATCTCCTTTCTATTTAAGTTAATGCTGTACGCATCGTTACAACCAGAAAGGAACATTGTAGAGGTATGGGAGGAACAATCCCTTTCTGGTCATAACGACAAGCACAGTGGCTTGTCCAAATGATTTATATAGTGTTATAATTGCTTTACAATATTTTTCAGAGCTACTGTTGTCTAGGCGGTAGCTTTTTTATTTACCCATTTATGTTTCAAAATAAATGATGCTTCAATAATTTTGATTCGAATCCCCAACAATTTCTTCTCTTGCTTTAACTCAACTGTTTTTGAATCCTCATTAAGTAATTCTGCTATTTTAATTTCACCAGTTAGTTTTGCATCATATCGAATTAATTCCTTGTATTCTCTTAGACTCGGTTTCTTATAATCTACTGTCATTTTTCTTCCTCCCTTAAAGCACCTTTGTTAAATTCATTAAGCTATCCACCGATTGAATAATAACGTTCTCCGCCATAGCCTTTTGCAACCAACTTCTTTGTATTTGTTCCATAATGCCAAAATGAACTTGCTCAAGAGCTTGTACTACACATTGAGTAGCTTGGATTGTATCGAAGATTTCTTTTGCATGAACTGCGTACTCATGTTTCTTCTTTTCATCATGCTTCCATGACCTTGTTGTAACTTGTAAGTTCATGATTTCCTTTGCTGCCGCAATTCCCTCTTCTGCTTGCTTAATGTAGTTCATCAATTGTAGATTTACATCTTGAGTTAAGCGTGGATCTGTAGGCGGTAACCCCACACCATAAATATGTTTAATCGCTTGTTGATTTAACTTTGCTCCTGTTGCATGGCACCAATCCATCGCAAGTTCAAATTCTGGTTTAGAAAGTCCAGATTCAATACGGGTTAATCGTTCATGTGTAATACCAAGGTACTTAGATAACCCTTTCTTTGTTTTCAGCTGAACATTGTCACAACATTCTCTAGCATTCTGTAATAATTCTCCTATTGCTGAATTGCAGTATATGCTTGTTCCCATATCTGTTCGCCTCCATATTTAGTTTTCAAATGGTTACAATGAACTTAGTACATATGTAACTTGTCTACTTTTCGTATAAAAAGAGAGGAACTATCCCTCAACGTTTTCTTTTACTTGTATTTCTTTGATGATGGCCCAACCAGCCTTGTAATATGCTTGACGGATTTTATCGATATCCTTTTGTGATTTTGGCTCAGGAGCCACAACATGGACTTTCGTTTTTCCAAATTTATAAGTCGCCGCATATTCTTCTTGTTGGCTCATGGTGTCACCTCTTGAAGTGCTTTTTATATGTTTATGCGACGGGTCTGTTGGTACTGCCATGTTAGTTGTTAGCATTTTCTCACCTCCAGAAACATTTCGTTTCCTTTTTAATCAAAAAAAAGAACGTCAATTGTTGTTTTATAAAAATCAGCTATTCTTTTAGCTAATTCTAATGAAGGCGTTCTATCACCACGTTCAATTGCCCCTAGCATTTGAGGCGTAATTTTCAAACGCCTTGCTACGACTATTCTTGATTGATTACTTCTAAATTCAATCATTTTATTTCTTTTTTTATTCAATATACCACCTCCAAAAGAAACGTTTTGTTTCCTTGTAACTCTAATATAAAGAAACGAATCGTTTCTGTCAATGTTTATTAGAAACTTTTTGTTTCCTTTATAGATTTAGAAACTAAACGTTTCTATAATTAATAAAAAGCGCCTATTCTTATTTAGAAAGAAGGAAGAATTTATGCTTGGAAAAAAGATTTCAGAACTTAGAAAAAAACAAAAACTAAGTCAATATGAACTTGCTGATCGTTTGGGCTTTTCAAGAGGAAAATTAGCTAATTATGAGCAAGGTCAGCGCGAACCAGATTATGATACTTTAAAGAAAATTGCAGACTTTTTTGAGGTATCAACAGATTATCTGTTAGATAGAACACAAACAAAAGAAATGGTATCTAATAATCCATCTAAATTATCAATTAAGGAAGAACGTGATATCGCACGTGATTTAGAAAAAACCTTAGAAGAGCTTGAAAACAGCGATGAAGCGTTAATGTTTGACGGAGAACCAATAGACGACCATACAAAAGAAATGATTCGTATTTCTCTAGAAAATTCTATGCGCATGGCAAAACAATTAGCAAAACAAAAATTCACTCCAAACAAGTATAAAAAAGATTGAACGGAGCGAGAAATGAAAATTAAAGACTACGTAATGAAAATCGTAAAAAAACACGGCACAACAAACCCCTTTGAAATTGCTAAACGAAAAGATATTATAGTGTTGTTTGAAGACCTTGGGAATACTCTTGGTTTTTACAACACTTATAAACGCTTTAAATTCATTCATATTAATAATCAAATTAACGAAAATACTCAACAATTTGTTTGTGCACATGAATTAGGTCATGCAGTACTTCATCCTAAAGCAAATACCCCCTTCTTGCGTAACCAAACCTTTTTTTCAGTGGATCGCTTAGAAATCGAAGCAAATACATTTGCTGTAGAATTGTTACTTACCGATGAAATGATTTCTGCTTATAAAGATACTCGTTTATCTATTCAAGAAATTGCGGAGGCTCATGGGATTCCTGGAGGATTCGCTCGTTTAAAAACTTACGTTTATTAAGAAAGCAGGCGTAATTCTATTAACTTATGGAGGATTAATAATGAAAAAATACCTAGTACCATTTACAACGCTCTTTTTATCTATTGGACTAGTTGGTTGTGATACTAACAATCCAGTTAAAGAAGACGAACAACACGCACAAGAAGAAACAAAGAATGTAGAAGAACAACGTCAGATAGAAGAAAAAGTAAAGCAAGAAGAACAACAACGTCAAGAAGCTGAAGTCCAACACCAAGCAGAGGAAAAAATGAAGCAAGAAGAACAACGACGTCAGGAAGCTGAAGCCCAACGCCAATCAGAAGAAAAAGCGAAGCAAGAACAAGCAGCCAAAGCAGAACAACAACAGAATCAAGAAAAACAAAAACAACTCGACGAAAATGATTCCAGTAATCAATCAGCACCAAAAATAGAAGAATCCAAATTGGAGCGATTCAAGGAGGAGCAAATAAGAAAACTTCAAGCCGCTGATTCAAAAGAGAAAGAGGAAGCTTTCGATAGGGCGGCAGCCTCTCGCCGTGAACGATTCGAGAGACAAGAAATTGAAAAAATGGATTGCGATACAGCACGTTCTGCGTTATCCCAATTAGAACAAATGGATGACAATCCGATCGCAAAAAAACAGGCACTTGATTATCAAGATAAAATAGCAAGGTGCAACAAATCAGGTAATTAAACAACTCGGAACGTTCGTTTAAAGACCTATTTATATTAGTTACATTTTAATAATAATGATTTTCGGTGTTATACAAAGTTGTAGAAGGGAACTCATACAAATGACTTTTATAAAAGATATAGCTTCTTTTTCTGAAGGATTATCTAAAGCTTTTCCAATAATTCTATCCATAGCCTCTTTTTTGGGTGTTCTCATTATTTATAATAAGAAAACTAATTTTGATTTAATCTTTGAAGGAAAGCACATTAGATTTTTAACAAAGATGACACAAACTATTACAGCTTTTATTGGATTTTATTTATTATTACAATTAGTCTCTTTACTTTTTTATTTTATTGGTATACCTAAACCAACAAAGATTATATTAAATACAGTATATTTTATAGATATTTTATTAGCTCTTATTCTATTAATTTCTATATTAATCTATATGGCATTTAACATGGTTTGTTCCGCTTTAAATTATTTACATCAAATCAACAGTTACCAAAACTTTATTACTAAAAGAGATGAGTGGCTAAGCCGGCATAATACAATCAAAAGCGTTCTTACTTATATAAAAAATGGCATCCTTATTATAT
The DNA here is from genome assembly GCF_000836715.1 of Bacillus sp. L_1B0_5. Classification (NCBI taxonomy): domain Bacteria; kingdom Bacillati; phylum Bacillota; class Bacilli; order Caryophanales; family Bacillaceae; genus Bacillus; species Bacillus sp. L_1B0_5. Next base: position 13,839 of record NZ_JXIS01000087.1, read on the forward strand.
ATTTCGGCCTAAATAAGCTTGTATACATACTTCTTGTGGGTGCCAGCCTATATACCCAAACTATGCATCTCTATTTAGCTAAAGAACAAATATTAAAACTGGATTTATTATCTCAGTCATCTATTAAATTCTTAATCGGTCCAGTAATAATTTGGGCTTTCCTAGTTACAATTATGTATTTTTATCTTAAGGAAAAAGGTGAATTAAACAAAAGTTACTATACTGTAAAATTCATTCCAGAAACTGAGGTCGAAAATGAAGACTTAGTTCACCTCTATACTCGCCCAACTAAAGAATGGGTTCTAGTAAGGGCAAATGATTTACAGAAACAAAATACAATTTTTCTTTATAATCCTGAATCAAAGAACTGGCTTAAATACAAAAAAGTAAATCATAATTAAAAAGTCCGATTCATGGACTATTTAATTATGATTTAGAATTGAACCAGTCTTATGTTTTATCATTTACTTCATTCCTGAAATTACAATTCATATAATACATATTAATAAGGAGGTCTAACTATGAAAACTGCAATCTACCTTAGAAAATCCCGTGCCGATCTCGAAGCCGAAGCACGAGGCGAAGGAGAAACATTAGCAAAGCACCGATCTACCCTGTTGAAAATTGCCAAGGAAATGAACTTAAATGTTTTAGCTGTTCGTGAGGAAATCGTTTCTGGGGAGAGCTTAGTGAAACGGCCTGAAATGTTAGCATTGCTTGAAGAAATTGAGGATAACAAATATGATGTTGTTCTCTGTATGGATATGGACCGTTTAGGTCGTGGCGGTATGAAAGAGCAAGGAATCATTTTAGAGACGTTTAAACGCTCGAATACGAAGATTATGACACCTAGGAAGACTTATGACCTTAATGATGAGTGGGACGAAGAATATAGCGAATTTGAAGCGTTTATGGCTCGTAAGGAGTTAAAGATTATTACGCGTCGTATGCAACGCGGCCGTATAGCAAGCGTGGAGGCTGGTAATTACCTCGGTACCCATGCGCCTTATGGTTATGATATCCACCGTTTAAATAAGCGAGAACGTACTTTAACAATTAATTCAGAAGAAGCTTCTGTTGTAAGAATGATATTCGATTGGTATGCAAACGAGGATATGGGCGCTAACGCAATCCGAAGCAAATTAAATGATATTGGCTACAAAAGTAAGCTAGGTAATGAATGGAACCCCTACAGCATCTTGGATATATTAAAAAATAATGTGTACATCGGAAAAGTAACGTGGCAAAAACGAAAAGAAGTAAAACAGCCTGATGCAATAAAAAGAAGTTGTGCTCGTCAAGATAAATCAGATTGGATTATTGCTGATGGCAAACATGAGCCAATCATACCGGAAAGTTTATTTGAACAAGTACAAGAAAAATTAAATTCAAGATATCACGTTCCTTACAATACGAACGGAATTAAAAATCCTCTAGCTGGCATTATTAAATGTAGTAAATGTGGTTATAGCATGGTCCAACGTTATCCGAAGAACCGAAAAGAAACGATGGATTGTAAACACCGGGGCTGTGAAAACAAATCAAGTTACACTGAATTAATTGAGAAGCGTTTACTCGAGGCATTAAAAGAATGGTACATCAATTATAAAGCTGATTTTGAAAAACATAAGCAAGATGACAAATTAAAAGAAACACAAGTCATTCAAATGAATGAAGCTGCATTACGCAAGCTTGAAAAAGAATTAGTGGATGTCCAAAAACAAAAAAATAATTTACATGATTTATTAGAACGTGGCGTTTACACAGTCGATATGTTTTTAGAACGCTCGAATGTAGTTTCTGACCGTATAATTGAAATTACTTCCACTATGGAAAACTTAAAGAAAGAAATTAAAACCGAAATTAAGAAGGAAAAAGTCAAGAAAGATACAATACCTCAAGTAGAGCATGTTCTTGATTTGTACTTTAAAACAGATGATCCCAAAAAGAAAAACAGCCTCCTAAAGTCGGTTTTAGAAAAGGCTGTTTATAAAAAGGAAAAGTGGCAAAGGCTCGATGATTTCGAACTTGTGCTTTACCCTAAGCTCCCTCAAGATGGCGACATATAAGCGTTTATGCTTTGTCGTCACCTTGTTGGTGTAATTAGATTTACCCCATTTAATCCTAAAGCATCATTCGTCGAAACTGCCAATACGACAGGCTTGCCATTTCTTAGCGTCGCTTTTGCTGCCATTAGTACTGGAGAATCTGTCATTGCATTTGCAAATTTACTCATAGAATTTCCTGTTAAAGGAGCGATTACCATGCAGTCTAATGGAATTTTAGGTCCAAGTGGCTCTGCTCCAACAATTGAATTAATTGCTTTAAAACCTGTTATTTCTTCAATTTTCTTAATCCACTCTGCTCCTTCTCCAAATCTAGTATTTGTTGATTGAACAGTGTATGAAACAACGGGACGTACTTCTGCCCCTTCAGCAATTAATTTTTCTAAGTGCGGCATAACTTCCTCATACGTACAATGTGAACCCGTAAATCCGAAACCAATTCGTTTCCCCTTCAAACTCATTTCTTTTCCTCCTCCTTTGCAATTGCATCTGCTGCTAATAACTGAGAAAGAACATTTGCTAAAATTTGCCCAGCCGTTTTGGGAGCAACAATACCTGGTAATCCAGGTGCTAGCAACGCTTTGACTCCTCTTTTTTCCGCATATCTAAAGTCAGTACCGCCTGGTTTAGAGGCTAAATCAATCACTAACGTATGAGCTGGCATTTTTGCAATAACATTCGCTGTTACAACGAGGTGCGGAATTGTATTGATTACAATATCGATATTTCCTACTTCTTTCTCTATATCTTGCATATGAAAAGGAGAAAACATCATTTCTGTAATACGTGCAATATGTTCAGATCGTCTTGCTCCAACTTTGACATGGGCTCCTAATGATTGAAATGCTCTCGCAACACTCATTCCTGTTCTACCAAATCCTAGAACCATTACATTGGACCCATGAATTGTATAGTCGGTATGTTGAATTACCATCATTAATGTACCTTCTACAGTTGGAATAGAATTATATATTGCCACATCATCACGATCAAATAATTTAACAAGTTTTCGGTTCGTAGTAGATACGAGATTTTCCAAGTAAGGTGTACCAATACCCGAATATATAGTAAAGTGTTCTGGTGTATTTTCAATTTGTTCTTTCGTTATTGAAACTTTTTCATTTGAAAAAATAGTATCTACTTCTCCTTTAGCATTTGTACCTGCAACCGGCAAAATAATTGCGTCTACAGAAGTGAAATCTAAATTTTGTATACTTTCTTTTGCTGCCCCTGTGAAACCATGATCTAACTGATCAAACCCTATCAAAGAAAGTTTCGCATCCAATTCAACTAGCTTACGAATTACTTCTAGCTGCCTTGCATCTCCTCCTATGACAGCAATATGCATCTCAGTCAACATTCCCTAATTCACCTTCTTTTTCTGTCATTTATAAGAAAAGTGCCTACTTTTTCTTTTTCCTCCACATCATATGTAATGTACGAGTTTATGGTGATTGAAAATCCAAATGCACATATGATTTATCAGGTTTCTATGTAGATACAAAAAAAGATGACCAAAATGGCCATCCTTCACTCCGAATTTGAACGATCTATACTATCACAAAGAAGCATATCATGTCCGACTTTCTTTATTTGACTCCATGCCACCCTTATTTCTTGTGGTTCCTTTTTAAAACCTCCCCACTTCCCTACAGGTATTATAAGTGTTTGTATTTGTCCGTCTTTCTCATTAATCTCTAAATCCATATAACCTAAGACTCCCATTTTTTCCGCTTTTTCTATATCTACAACCTCTTTACCACTTAATTCACTTAATCGCATACATACTCCCCCTACTGAATTTTTCATTTGCATTGTCTATAATTAGTACCTATTCTATATGTATAAAAAAAATAACCTTCTCTCATTTAAAAAGAGAGAAGGTTATTATCAGATACATCATAAAAATCGATTATAGTTTTATTCCTTTTGGAAGTTTTCCATCTGGACTAATAAGTGCCGCAGAGAATTCATCAGTAAACATGTTGCGAATTAATCCGTCCACATTTTCTTTTGTTACAGTGTTTACACTTTCAATAATCTCATCAAGTGAACGATGTTTACGAAGAAGCAATTCATTTTTACCGTTACGGCTCATACGGCTATTTGTACTTTCTAAACTTAACATTAAGTTTCCTTTTAATTGCTCTTTACTATTCATAAGCTCTTTTTCTGTAATACCTGTATTTTTCAATGTCTCTAATGTTTCTTGCATTGTTTCATACAGTGTATCTAATTGTTGGCTACCTGTTCCACCGTAAAGTGTTAACATGCCTGTATCTTCATAAGAAGAGTGGTAAGAAAATACCGAGTAAGCTAATCCACGTTGCTCACGTACTTCTTGGAATAAACGGCTACTCATGCTACCGCCTAAAACATTATTTAATACAATTAAGTTATAAATATCTTCGTGTCCCATTTGTAAGCCTTTATATCCTAGACATAAATGAGCTTGTTCCGTTTCCTTTTTACGGGCTACCTTATTGAAATGGAAAATTGGGCTATGTACTTGTTCACGGTTTGTTGTTCCTTCATAACTACCGAAATATTGCTCCACTGTTTGTAAAAATGCTTCATCAATATTTCCTGCAACTGATACAACTACATTTTCAGGTGTGTAATGATCTTTTATATATTGACGTAACGTATCACCTGTAAACGTATTAAGCGTTTCTTCTGTTCCTAAAATAGGATATCCAAGTGGATGCGTTTCATATGTTGCTTTCGTTAACATATCATGCACAATATCATCTGGCGCATCTTCGTACATTTTAATTTCTTCACATACGACATTCTTCTCTTTTTTCAGTTCTTCCTCATCAAATGTTGAATTAAAGAACATATCTGCTAAAACATCTAAAGCATATTTAGCATGCTCATCTAATACTTTTGCATAGTAACAAGTATATTCTTTTGAAGTAAATGCATTCACTTGACCACCAATGCTATCAAATGATTCTGCAATCTCTCGTGCACTACGTGTTTCTGTCCCTTTAAAGAACATATGCTCTAAAAAGTGAGAAATCCCATTATTTTTTTCATTTTCATTTCTTGATCCCGCATGGATCCAAATACCAATTGCAACCGATCTTACAGTTGGTATATTCTCCATAACTATTCTTACACCATTTTTACAAGTATATTTTTTAATCAAAAACTTTCCTCCTACTGCCAGTTTCTCTAAATAAAACGCTATTATTTAATGATAACAAGTTTAAGGATGAATGTCATGCAAATGTATTTAATCCACACGTTTTTCATCCAGTAATTCAGTTATATTCCCCACTTTATATCCTTGTTCCTTCAATTTTGTAATCATTGTTTCTAAAGCCTCTGCTGTAGACGAAGTAGGATGCATTAATATGATAGCACCTGGATGTATTTTTCTCATTACTCTCTGCAATAGTACATCCGGCTCAGGTCGCTTCCAATCAATCGTATCTACAGTCCACATAATCGTTCCCATTTGAAAATCATCTGCAATCTTTACGACTTCATCTCGAAAGCTTCCACTCGGCGGGGCAAACCATCTTACTTTTTGATTCGTTGCTACTTCTATCATTCGATTTGTTTTTTGTAACTGATCTCGTATTTCATCTGACGATAACGTTTTCATATTAGGGTGTGTGTATGAGTGATTTCCAACTTCTTGTTTTGCATCGACAATCATTTTTGCAAACCGCAAATTTTCTTTCACCCAACGTCCTTCTAAAAAGAAAGTGGCCTTCACATCATGCTTTTTCAAGATTTCTAATATGCGAGGCAAATACTCATTTCCCCATGCCACATTTATTGTTAATCCTACCATCTTTTTATTTGGATGCCCTCTATAAATTGGAGCTGGTGATAAATCTTCCAAATGAACACTCGGTGAGACTTCTTTGAATTCAAGATATTTTTGATCAAATTCCTTTAGCTTCTTCATATTATTATACGATGCTTCAATATCCACTTGTCTTCCATTATATCCAGGTGTTGCCTTCCATATTTTATCAATCATCGCATTTTGAGGTGCAATCTCATACTGTTTTGCATGCTTTTGAATTTCTTTATGCAAGTTATCTTGTGCAAAAACAGAATAAGAGCCTAAACTGACATATAAAGAAAATATACATATGTATGCCAATATACGAACTTTCATATAAACCCTCCCAAATTAGCTATATAAAAACATTTTCTTCTTATCTTTGTTAATTTGAGCGTTATAATGAAAACTATACCTATACCGACATAAAAATATATGAACATCATGTTTTTTACATAACAAAAAAAGCCAGTTTAACTGGCTTTTACTTATTGCTGCTCTTGTTTGTTTTCTTCTTTAGCAGCTTCTTTTTCTTGCTCTTCTTTTAGCAATACTTTTCTAGATAGATTTACGCGACCTTGCTTGTCAATCTCGATAACTTTAACTGTAATTACATCACCGATTTTCACAACGTCTTCTACTTTACCTACACGCTCAAGTGCAAGTTCAGAAATATGAACTAATCCATCTTTACCGCTGAATAATTCAACGAAAGCACCAAATTTCTCAACACGCTTCACTTTTCCTTCGTAGATCTCACCTACTTGTACTTCGCGAACGATATCTTCGATAATCTTCTTAGCTTTGTCGTTCATTTCTTGATTTATTGATGAAATGAATACTGTACCATCTTGCTCGATGTCAATTTTAACGCCAGTTTCTTCAATAATTTTATTGATTTGTTTACCGCTTGGTCCAATAACGTCACGGATTTTATCTGGGTTAATTGTCATTGTAATAATCTTTGGAGCGTAAGCTGATAATTCAGTACGTGGCTCTGCAATAACAGATAACATATGATTTAGAATGTGCACACGACCAATTTTCGCTTGTTGTAATGCCTCTTCTAAAATCTCACGTGATAAACCATCGATTTTAATGTCCATTTGCAGTGCAGTTACACCTTGTGCTGTACCTGCTACTTTAAAGTCCATATCACCTAAATGATCTTCCATACCTTGAATATCAGATAAAATTGTGTAATGCTCACCAGATTTAACTAGACCCATTGCAATACCTGCAACTGGAGCTTTAAGTGGAACACCCGCATCCATCATTGCTAAAGTACTACCACAAATACTTGCTTGTGAAGTAGAACCATTTGATTCTAATACTTCAGATACAAGGCGTACTGTGTATGGGAAATCTTTTTCAGATGGAATTACAGGCTCAAGTGCGCGCTCTCCTAGTGCACCATGACCAATTTCACGACGACCTGGTCCACGCATCGGTCTTGTTTCACCAACACTAAATGATGGGAAATTGTAATGGTGCATAAAGCGTTTTGATTCTTCTACACCAAGACCATCTAAAATTTGCACATCGCCTAATGCACCTAATGTACAAATACTTAATGCTTGTGTTTGTCCACGTGTGAATAAACCAGAACCGTGTGTACGAGATAAAATACCAACCTCTGATGCTAAAGGACGGATTTCGTCACCTTTACGGCCATCTGGGCGGATTTTTTCAACTGTAATAAGACGACGTACTTCTTCTTTTACAATTTTATATAAAATCTCATTTACTTGTCCTAATGTATCAGCGTCAGCTTCCTCAGCTTCGTAATGCTCAATTACACGCTTTTTCACTTCGTTAATTGCATCTTCACGTGCATGTTTCTCATGTACTTGAATTGCAGAATGCATATCCTTCTCAGCCATTTCACGTACAGCTTGATTAAGATCAGCGTCAACTTCATAAAGTTTCACTTCTGATTTCTCTTTACCTACAGCTTGTACAATCTCTTCTTGGAATGCAATTAAACGTTTAATTTCGTCATGACCAAACATAATTGCTTCTAACATTGTTTCTTCAGGCACTTGATCTGCTCCTGCTTCAACCATGTTAATCGCATCTTTCGTACCAGCTACAACTAAGTGGATATCACTTTGTTCTTGCTGTTCTACTGTTGGATTAATAACGAATTCGCCATTAATACGACCAACTGTCGCACCAGCGATTGGACCTTCAAATGGAATATCTGAAATCGATAACGCTAATGAAGAACCAAGCATAGCTGCCATTTCAGAAGAACAATCTTGATCAACACTCATTACAATGCTGACAACTTGTACTTCGTTACGGAAACCATCTGCGAATAGCGGACGAATTGGACGGTCGATTAAACGACTTGCCAAAATTGCTTTTTCACTTGGACGACCTTCACGCTTAATAAAACCGCCAGGAATTTTTCCGACTGCATATAAACGCTCTTCATAGTTTACTGTAAGTGGGAAAAAATCTACATTTTTAGCTTCTTTTGATGCAGTTGCTGTAGATAGAACCGCTGTATCGCCATATCTTACTAATACTGCTCCGTTCGCTTGTTTTGCAAGCTGACCAGTTTCAACTGTTAGCTGGCGACCAGCTAAATCTATCGAGAAGACTTGCTTTTCTTGACTCATTTAAGTACCCCTCTCAATTTAAAGTATTCAATTCTTCTATGTAAATGGATAGTATATCACAATATTCTACCTCTAGTATTGCCTAAAATTAAGTAAGCTATAAAGCGTAGAAGATATATTTTTACCTAACAAAAAAGCGGGAATATTCCCGCTTCTTTGACTATCGACGTAAGCCAAGCTTTGTGATTAATTCACGGTAACGTGTGATATCGCTATTACGAAGGTAAGTTAGTAAGTTACGACGTTTACCAACCATCTTTAATAGACCACGACGTGAATGATGATCTTTCTTGTGAGTACGTAAGTGCTCGTTTAGAGTGTTAATTTGCTCCGTTAGGACAGCAATTTGAACCTCTGGAGAACCAGTATCAGTCTCATGAGTTCTAAATTGTGCAATGATTTCATTTTTACGCTCTTGTGTTAAAGCCATCCTATTTCACCTCCTATTAATTAAACCCCCAATTACCTAGCAAGCGTCGGTGAGTCGCAATGCCAAGCAATGGTTGTCATAAAGTACATAACATAGAATACTACTTTTCATTTGAAAAAGCAAGTATATTCTTTTCGCTCGCAAAATATTCTTGTGCTGTTTTCTTATCTTTTGCGATTTGTTCAACTAACTCATCAATGCCATTGAATTTCTTCTCTTCTCTTATACGCATATGCCACTCTACTGTAACATTTTGATCATATATATCTTTGTTAAATTCAAATAAGTGCACTTCAATTGATAATTGACGCTCATCTTCTTTAAAAGTCGGTTTATATCCAATATTACATACACCATCGTACCATTCATCGTGAACTTTTAATCTCACTGTATAAACACCTACAGGTGGCAATAAATACTCATCACTTAAACCTACATTAGCTGTTGGAAAACCAATTTGACGCCCACGTTTGTCGCCGTGTATAACTGTTCCCGCTACAGTATAGGCTCTACCTAAAATAGATGGAATTTGTTCCATTTCGCCATTTCGAATTAACTTTCGTAATGCTGTAGAACTTACTTTCTCTTCTTGAAATTCAACTTTTTCAATCACAGTCTGTGTAAACTCCCCTCTTGCATGAAATGGTAAAGTCTCCATCTTTCCTTTTCCTAAACGTCCATATGAATAATCAAACCCTGCTACTACATGCTTTACATTTAAACCAATAATATAATCATCTACAAATTGTTGCGGTAATAACCCTGCAAATGATTCATCAAATTTAATCACATATAATATATCGATTCCTAAGCTTTCGACTATTTTTTCTTTATCACGCATTGGTGTAATATACTCCACATGCGCATCCTTTTTCCCTAAAACAACAGATGGGTGAGGATGAAATGTCATAACTGCACTTTTATATCCTCGGTCGTCCGCTATTTTTTTCGCAGTTCGAATTACACATTGATGTCCTAAATGAATGCCATCAAAAAATCCTAATGCCATTACAGTAGGTGGTAATTCTAATTTTTTTTGTTCATGTGGATGAGTTAAATGAATAAGTTTCACGCTTGAATTCACCTTTTTCTGTAATAATCCTTCCAATAATTCATTATAGCTTTAGTTCTTGATTATTCACAAGTACTTTCATCGGCTTTAACATGCCAGGATGTTTTGGATGATGTTCATAAATTGCTAAGCAACGATCATTTTCATCAAACACTGTAATAAATGGTGCTGTTATTTCTAATTCATTCTTTAAGAACATACCATTCTTGATTTTCTCTGCTTGCTTTTCATCTACAACCATTTTTGGAAACTTACTTAATGCTTCATCAATTGAAATGAAGATAGACTCTACTGTTCCATTTTGCACGTTTTCTTCAATTTCTTCAAATGATATGCAATCTTCTAATAAAAATTCACCAGATGCCGTTCTTACAAGGTGAGACATATGTGATGGGAAACCAAGTTTCTCCCCGATCATTACCGCTAACGTTCTTACATATGTTCCTTTACTACACGTTACACGGAAACGGAATGAAATATTTTCTCCTTCAAAAACTTCACGGTCATCAAGTAATACGAATTCATGAATCGTAATTGTACGAACTGGACGTTCCACCTCTTGTCCTGCTCTTGCATATTCATATAATTTTTTCCCGTTTACTTTTACAGCTGAGAACATTGGTGGCATTTGTTCAATCGTGCCTGTTAATTCAGCTAGTACCTCTTCTACTTCTTTACGTGTAATAACACGGTTTACATCTTGTTTCTCCACAACTTCACCAGAAGCATCTTCTGTTGTTGTTGAAAACCCTAATGTTACTTCACCTTCATATGTTTTCGTTTCACTTGTTAAAAATTGTGCAATCTTCGTTGCTCTCCCCACACAAAGTGGTAATACTCCCGTTACATCTGGGTCTAATGTTCCCGTATGACCAATTCTCTTTTCTCGCAATATCTTTCTTAATTTAAATACACAATCATGTGATGTCATGCCTTTTGGCTTATGTAATAATACTACACCTTCCATATATGTTCACCTCATCATAATTCTTTCGTAGTAAATATCCAAAACTTATTTTGCATTGAAAAAATGGATAGACAAATGTCTATCCATTATTCTTCACGTTTACCGTCTTTATTAATTTCATGTAAAAGTGTATCAATTCGATGACCATATCCGATAGACTCATCAAACTCAAAGGTAATTTCCGGTGTTTTACGAAGACGAATACGTTGGCCAATTTCTGAACGAATAAAGCCTTTTGCCTTCGCTAAACCTTTTAACGTATTTTCTTTCTGTTCTTCGTCACCTAAAACAGAAATATATACTTTGGCAATTTGCAAATCACCACTCACTTGTACATCTGTTACTGTAACAAATCCGATACGTGGGTCTTTAATTTTACGACTAATGATGTCGCCTAATTCTTTTTTCATTTGCTCGCCTACACGGTTTGCACGTAATTTCATAACTCTTCACCTCATTCAATACCATTCCAATTGTGTTATCGTACGTTCAATTTCAGGAAATGAATCGATGTACTCCAGTACACGATTCATTTCTTTTTCACAGATAACACGATTTGAGGATACGGAGACAATCGCAATTTCTGTACGTTGCCATACATCTTGATGCCCAACTTCAGAAACAGCTACATTATAGCGCTGTTTCACACGAGTTAGCACTCGTTGCAAAATTGCCCGTTTCTCTTTTAAAGAATGCACATCGTAAATCATACACTCGAATGAGAGTGAAGCGACAATCATCGCTTCACTTCTTCCATAACGTATGCTTCAATGATGTCCCCTTCTTTAAGGTCATTATATCTCTCAATTGTAATACCACACTCATAGTTTTGTGCAACTTCTTTTACGTCGTCTTTGAAACGTTTTAACGTATCAAGTTGTCCTTCGAAAATTACGATACCATCGCGGATAATACGAACGCCACTATCGCGTGTAATTTTACCGTCAATTACGTAACAACCTGCGATTGTTCCAACTTTTGTTACCTTGAATGTTTGACGAACTTCCGCTTGACCGATTACTTTTTCTTCGAATTCTGGATCCAGCATACCTTGCATTGCTAATTCAATTTCTTCGATTACTTTGTAGATAATACGGTGTAAGCGAACATCAACGTTCTCTAATTCAGCTGTACGCTTCGCGTTCACATCCGGACGTACGTTAAATCCAATTACAATTGCATTAGATGCAGAAGCTAAAATAATATCAGATTCTGTAATCGCACCTACACCAGTGTGAATGATTTTAACTTTTACGCCTTCAACATCAATTTTACGAAGTGACGCTGCCATCGCTTCAACAGAACCTTGTACGTCTGCTTTTACGATTAAGTTGATTTCTTTTACATCGCTCTCTTGGATTTGTTGGAATAAATCTTCAAGGCTTAATTTAGATTTCTCACCACGTTGTGCAACTAACGCTTCTTGTGCACGTGATTCACCGATTTGACGAGCTTTCTTCTCATCAGCGAATGCCATGAAACGATCTCCAGCCTGTGGTACTTCATTTAAACCTGTAATTTCAACAGGAGTTGATGGACCAGCAACTTTTACACGACGACCAATATCACTTACCATTGCACGAACACGCCCGAATGAAGTTCCAACAACGATTGGATCTCCAACTCGAAGTGTACCGTTTTGAACTAATAATGTCGCGATAGTTCCTTTACCTTTATCAAGCTGTGCTTCAATTACAGTACCCGTTGCATAACGATTTGGGTTTGCTTTATATTCTTCTACTTCACTTACAAGAAGAATCATCTCTAGCAAGTTGTCAATTCCCTCGCCTTGGATTGCAGAAATTGGTACGAAAATTGTATCTCCGCCCCAAGCTTCTGGAACTAATTCATATTCTGTTAATTCTTGCATTACACGATCAGGATTCGCCGCTGGTTTATCCATTTTATTCACAGCAACAATAATTGGTACTCCAGCTGCTTTTGCATGGCTAATCGCTTCAACTGTTTGTGGCATAACACCATCATCAGCTGCAACAACAAGGATTGTAATATCAGTTACTTGCGCACCACGAGCACGCATCGTTGTAAATGCCGCGTGACCAGGCGTATCTAAGAATGTAATTTTCTTATCATTTACTTCAACTTGGTATGCACCGATATGTTGAGTAATTCCACCCGCTTCGCCAGCAGTTACTTTTGAATTACGAATAGAGTCAAGTAATGTTGTTTTACCATGGTCAACGTGTCCCATAATCGTAACAACAGCTGGACGCTCTTTTAAGTTTTCTTCATCATCTTGCTCATCAATGAATGTTTCAAACTCAGTTTCACTTACAACTATTTCTTCTTCTACTTCAATACCGTAATCAGTAGCAATTAACTCAATTGTATCTTTATCTAAATCTTGGTTAATTGTCGCCATAATTCCTAGCATGAAGAGCTTTTTAATAATTTCAGATGGCTCTTTGCTTAACTTTTTAGCAAGTTCACCTACTGTAAGGCTTCCAGAGAAAGTAATTTTATCTGGTGTTTCTACTATTTGCGTTTGTTGTCTTCCAGCAAAGTTATCTTGACGTTTGTCTTCATTTCCTTTGCCTTTTTTCTTTTTCTTGTTGCTGTTCTTTTTACTGCGAACAACTTTCTCTTCTACTTCAAACTCATCTGCAACAGAAGGTTTTTCCGCTCCAGTGTTATATTCATTATCTAATTTGTTTACTACTTCATCTTCTAACATTGTCATATGATTCGAAACCTCGATATTCATCTCTTTAAGTTTTGTCATAAGATCTTTACTTGAGATATTATTTTTTTTTGCATATTCATGTACTCGAATTTTACTCATACCTTCACCCCCGGTAATTTGTATCGAGCATGCTACGTAGCTTTTTCGCAAAGCCTTCATCTAACACAGCTACAACGACTCGCTCGTCTCTCCCAATCGCATGCCCTAATTGTTGTCGATTTTCGACTTTTTTCATTGGTACGTTGTAGTACGTCGTTTTATCAGTGATACGTTTAGTAGTGTTCGCTGACGCATCTTCAGAAAGCAATACGAGCTTTGCTTTACCACTTCGTACTTCCTTTAAAACGAGTTCTTCACCCGAAATGATTTTTCGAGCGCGATTTGCTAGTCCTAAAAACGATTTCCAATCGGACACTTATTTCGACTCCTTCTCAACAAGCTCAAGAAGCTCTTCGTACAGAGAACTGTCGATTTTCGCTTTTAGATGATGTTCCAAAATGTTTTTCTTTTGGGCTTGCATAATGCATTCTTTATCTTTTGACAAATATGCACCTCGTCCTGATTTTTTTCCAGATAAATCAATAGACACTTCGCCCTCTTTGGAACGAACAATGCGAACGAGCTCTCGTTTTGATTTCATCTCTTGCGTCGCGATACATTTTCGTAACGGAACTTTTCGATTGCTCATACTCATCACCTCTATTCGATTTCGTCTTCAACTGAATCGAATCCGAATGCGATTACGCTATCTTCTTCTGTTACAATTCCAAGTTGTTTCGCATCAGACTCGCTTTTAATATCGATTTTCCAGCCTGTTAATTTAGCTGCAAGACGCGCATTTTGTCCACGCTTACCGATAGCTAATGATAGCTGGTGGTCTGGAACCACAACAGTTGTTGCTTTTTCATCTTCATCTACAAGTACTTTAACAACTTGTGATGGGCTTAAAGCATTTGCAACATATTCAACTGGATCATTTGACCAGCGAACGATGTCAATCTTTTCACCTTTTAGTTCATCTACAACACGTTGTACACGTTGTCCTTTCGGTCCTACGCAAGAACCAACTGGATCAACATCAATGTTTTCTGCATGCACAGAGATTTTAGAACGATCTCCTGCTTCGCGCGCTACAGAGCGAATTTCTACAGTTCCATCATAAATTTCTGGAACTTCCATTTCGAATAAACGTTTTAAAAGACCAGGATGTGTACGTGATACGTAAATTTGTGGTCCTTTTGTTGTCTTTTCTACTTTTGTAATAAATACGCGAATACGATCATGTGGCTTATATTGCTCATTTGGCATTTGCTCACTTACAGGTAATAAAGCTTCTACTTTACCTAAGCTTACGTAGATGAAACGAGCATCTTGGCGTTGTACAATACCAACCATAATGTCTTCTTCACGATCACTAAATTCTGAGTAAATAACACCACGTTCTGCTTCACGAACTCGTTGTGTTACAACTTGTTTTGCAGTTTGCGCTGCAATACGACCAAAATCTTTTGGCGTTACTTCAATTTCTAGTACGTCGCCATCTTGGTAGTTTGGATTAATTTGTCTTGCCTCTTCTACAGAGATTTCAAGACGTGGATCAAACACATTATCAACAACGTCCTTACGTGCTAAAACTTGAATTGTTCCCACTTCTGGGTTAAAGCTCACACGAACGTTTTGTGCTTGGTTAAAATTGCGTTTATAAGCAGAGATTAACGCTGCTTCAATCGCATCAATAATAATATCTTTACTAATACCTTTTTCTGACTCTAATACGAGCAAAGCATCTAACAACTCAGTGCTCATGAAGATCCCCCTTCTTACTAAAACGTAACAGCAAGTCGCGCATTTGCAACTTTATCCATTGGAATTTGGATTTCTTTTTTACGTGTTTTAATTGTTAATAGTAGTGTAATTGTAGTACCGTCGTAGGAAAGTAACTTTCCTTCAAACATCTTTTCGCCATCAATCGGCTCATATGTTTTAATTGCCACTTGTTTTCCTACCGCTTGCTGGAAGTCTTTCTCTTTCTTTAATGGGCGTTCTGCTCCAGGAGATGATACATCCAAAAAGTAAAGGTGAGGAATTGGATCCTCTTTATCTAAAGCTTCGCTTAAACGTTCACTTACCGCACCGCATTCTTCAATGTCGACTCCCTTTTCAGAATCGATGAATACGCGTAAGAACCAGTCTTGTCCTTCTTTCACATACTCTACATCTACAAGTTCAAGATTTAACTCTTCAACGATTGGCTGCGCAAATGCTTCTACAACTTCTGTGACTTTCTTATCCATAAACAGCCTCCTTCCTGCCGCCATGTACCATTTACAAGAAAAGATCCCGTTCATAAGACGGTCTATCTTATTCTTTCTCGTTAGCTAACAAAAGCCCCTGCCGTTAAGCAGGGAATATCTGTCTTAGTATTACCAAATTTAAGAAGTAAAACTTGTAACAAAATATGTATATACGACAGAAATGTCTTTACTATCTACATGAATAAAATGTAGATAGTAACACGAAAGAGTGGGTTTCCCCACTCTCTTTTTCACAAAATATACATGACATGGTTATCTCGGTTTATAGTATACCATAGCAAATATTGATTTGCAAAGACTTTTCCTACCTATTAGAACAGTGATAATTGGTTTTGATCCGGCAAATCTCCTAAACAACCTTGGCTATCTAAATACTCAATAATTGTTTTCGAAACCTTACTCCGCTGCTGTAAGTCTTCTTTTGATAAGAAGTCTCCATTTTTACGCGCTTCCACAATACTTAAGGCTGCGTTCGTACCAAGACCAGGCACTGCATTAAATGGAGGAATTAAAGTATCCCCATCAATAATAAACTCAGTTGCATGCGAGCGGTATAAATCGACCTTTTGGAATGAATATCCACGCTCACACATTTCCAGTGTCATTTCTAGTACTGTTAATAAACTCTTCTCTTTCGGCGCTGCATCCAATCCTTTTTGAGCAATTTCATCAATTTTCACACGTATGGATGCTGAACCTTTCGCCATCGCCTCTACGTCAAAATCATCTGCACGAACTGTAAAATATGCCGCATAGAATAAAAGTGCAAAATGTACTTTAAAGTATGCGATACGCACAGCCATAAGTACGTAAGCAGCCGCATGGGCTTTAGGGAACATGTATTTAATCTTCTTACATGAATCAATATACCAACCTGGTACATTATTACCTTTCATGTCATCTTCCCATTCTTCCGGTACACCTTTACCTTTACGAACCGACTCCATGATTTTGAAGGCTAATGATGGATCTAAACCTTGATAGATTAAATATACCATGATGTCATCACGACAACCGATAACTTCACTCAGCGTACATGTACCGTTATAAATTAACTCATTTGCATTACCCAGCCATACGTCAGTACCATGTGACAGCCCAGATATTTGGACCAATTCTGAGAATGTCGTTGGTTTTGTCTCTTCTAACATCTGTCTTACGAATTTCGTACCGAATTCTGGGATACCAAGTGTACCTGTTTTACAGTTAATTTGTTCTTCCGTCACCCCTAACGTTTCTGGACCAGAGAAAATTTTCATTACCTCTGGATCATCCGTTGGGATTGTTTTCGGATCAATACCACTTAAATCTTGTAACATACGAATAACGGTCGGATCATCGTGTCCTAGTATATCAAGTTTCAATAAATTATCATGAATCGAGTGGAAGTCAAAATGCGTTGTTCTCCACTCAGCACCAATTGAATCAGCAGGAAACTGTATTGGTGAGAAATCAAAGATATCCATGTAATCTGGCACAACGATAATACCACCTGGATGCTGTCCAGTTGTACGTTTTACCCCTGTACATCCCGCTACTAAGCGATCAATCTCTGCATTTCGAATTGTTAAATTGTGATCATTTGCATAACCTTTTACATATCCATAAGCTGTTTTTTCCGCAACTGTACCAATCGTTCCAGCACGGTATACATAATCTTCACCGAACAGTACTTTCGTATAGTTATGGGCACGTGGTTGGTATTCCCCGGAGAAGTTCAAATCGATATCGGGTACCTTATCTCCTTTGAATCCAAGGAACGTTTCGAATGGGATATCATGTCCATCTTTTACATATGCCACATTACATGTCGGACAATCTTTATCTGGTAAGTCGAAACCAGAGCCTACCGAACCATCATTAAAGAATTCAGATTGCTTGCATTTTGGACAGACATAGTGTGGTGGTAATGGGTTTACTTCTGTAATTTCCATCATCGTTGCAACGAACGATGAACCTACTGAACCACGCGAACCTACTAGATATCCGTCGACTAACGATTTTTTCACAAGCTTATGTGAGATTAAATAAATAACGGCAAATCCATGTCCAATAATACTTTTCAATTCTTTTTCTAAGCGAGCCTCTACAATTTCTGGTAGTTCTTCACCATATATACTGCGTGCCATTTTATAACTCATATCACGTGTTTCATCATCGGCACCCTCAATTTTAGGTGTATATAGATCATCTTTTACCGGACGAACATCACCAATTAATGACGCAACCTTTTGTGTATTCGTTACAACAACTTCTTTCGCTTTGTCCTCACCTAAAAATGAAAAACACTCTAGCATTTCATCAGTTGTACGGAAATGTACTGGCGGTAATGAATGTCGATTTAACGGATTTGCCCCGCCCTGTGAACTAACTAAAATTTTACGATACATTGCATCTTCTGGATCTAAGTAATGCACGTTCCCTGTAGCGACAACTGGTTTATCTAATGTCTCACCTAGTTTTACTAAGTTAGAGATAATTGTTTTTAACTGTCCTTCATCTCGAACGAGTTCACGCTCTACTAAATGACGCAACACCTCTGGAGGCATTACTTCAATGTAATCATAGAACTGTGCAATTTCTTCTACCTCTTCAGGAGCTTTTTGCATCATCGCCTCAAATACTTCACCTTTATCACAAGCCGTCCCTACTAAAATTCCTTCACGGTATTTTTTTAATAGTGACCTCGGTACTCGTGGTACACGGTAAAAGTAATTAAGGTGAGAATATGAAACAAGTTTATATAAATTTTTCAACCCAACATCTGATGTGGCAAGTAACGTCATATGACTTGGACGGCCACGCTTATACGCATCCCCTTGTCCCATGCTATCATTCAATTGATCGTGATATTCAAATCCCTTTTCAATTACATCTTTCAACATTTTCACAAGCAAATATCCCGTCGCTTCTGTATCATAAATCGCACGGTGATGTTGCGTTAATTCAATATCAAGTTTTTTACACATCGTATTTAATCGATGATTTTTCATTTCCGGGAATAAGAATCGTGCAAGTTCTAACGTATCAATAACTGGGTTATTCGTTTTTTCTATCCCAGCCTTTTTAAAACCTACATTAATAAAGCCCATATCAAAGCTTGCGTTATGGGCAACAAGTGTATGGTCACCCATCCATTCTTCAAACTTTTTAAACACTTCGTCCACTTCTGGCGCATCAGTTAACATATCATCTGTAATACCTGTTAATTCAATAATCGTCGCTGATAATGGTTGATGTGGATTTGCGAAAGATTCAAAGCGATCAATGATTTCGCCACCCTTTACTTTTACGGCAGCCAACTCAATGACTGTATCGTATACAGCTGATAAACCTGTCGTCTCAACGTCGAAAACAACATACGTTTCCTCCGCAAGTAAACGATGCGCTTCGTTATATGCTATCGGTACACCATCATTAACTAAATTCGCTTCTACACCGTATATAACTTTAACTCCAGCTTTTTTTCCCGCAGAATATGCCTCTGGAAACGACTGAGCCACAGCATGGTCTGTAACCGCAATAGCTTCATGTCCCCATTTACCTGCTTGGGCAACAAGCCTAGAAACAGGAGTAACAGCATCCATTTGGCTCATCGGAGTGTGCAGATGAAGTTCTACACGCTTTTCACCTTCTGGCGCTTTATCTTTACGAGACGGCCCTGTTATTTCATTAATATCATTTGCAATCATTACTAAATCTCGAACGAATGTATCGTTTTGAACAGAACCACGTGCTTTCACCCACATTCCTTTTTTCAAGGATTGCAGCATTGGAATATCTTCTTTGTCACGTGAGAACATTTTAATCATAATAGAATCCGTATAATCTGTTATTTTTAAAGTTAATAACGTACGGCCACTACGAAGCTCTTTTGTCTCTACATGGAAGACATATCCTTGAACCGTTTTTCTTCGTTCTTCATCTTGAATTTCTCGCATCGGTGTAATCTCTTCATCCGGCTTAATAAGATACCCGAGTGTAATCGGTCCTTCATACACAACGCTACTTTCTTCAGCTTGCTTCTTCGCCATTTCTTCCATAGCTTGTATAACACGCTCGCGGTCTTCTTGCTGAGTTTGCTCACGAAACTTTTGCATTTCTTCTGCATTTTGCTGTATATGTGTGTCTAACTGGAAACGCGGGAATCCAAAAACTTCGTATTGATCCCCCACTGGTTTCGCAACGTTTTTCTTTAAAGCAGTAGACTCCAGCTCATTATTCACATTTATTAGCAACTTCACTCCATTCACCTGCGGAAGTTGCTTCTTTAAGTACGCGAACATGGGTGAAAATGTAATTCGTTCCGTACAAAGTGGCCAATACGCCCTTACTTCTTCTTCTGTAAATTGTTTATTCTCTGTTTCTAATGCAAATGTTGTTCTTGCAATATGAGAAAATGATTGCTTAAGCTTTGTTTCTAGCAATTCATATAATTCTGTAGGCAAAATACGTGGCACTTGTAAATCAAAATGCCAACTTTTATTCGCTTTATCAATAACGAGTCTTTCAATACCACCGCCTTGTAAATATTGATTTATAAGGTCGTCTGGTATTTGCAACTGCTGGAGCAAAATTTGAAATCGCTCTTGTTGTTCATTTGTTAAAGACATAAGCACTCTCCTTCCATTTGCTATTATAAATTGAAACGTACTACAAAGAAAGATTTCTTCCTTCTTCTTTTACAAAATACGTTTACAAAGAAAGAGAAGGTACCCCATTACGAGGTACCTCTTCTTATTTTAAAATATTTGCAATATATGTTTGAAGTTCTTCTACTTTTACTTCTTCAGACTCACCTGTAGCACGTACTTTCACTTCTACAATACCTTCGTCTGCTTTTTTACCAACTGTAACGCGAACTGGAAGACCGAATAAATCTGCATCTGCAAACTTAACACCTGCACGTTCTGCACGATCGTCTAATAACACTTCATAGCCTTGTTCTTGTAATGAGTTGTAGATATTTTCACCCATTTCACGTTGTGCATCAGATTTCATATTTACTGGAATTACATGCACATGGAACGGTGCTACAGCTTTTGGCCAAACTAAGCCGTTCTCATCGTTAAACTGCTCTGCAATTGCTGCCACTGTACGAGATACACCGATACCGTAACAACCCATAATAAGTGGTTGTGTTTTTCCGTTTTCATCTAGGAATGTTGCGTTCATTGCTTCACTATAACGAGTTCCTAATTTGAATACATGACCAACTTCAATTCCGCGTGCGAAAAGAATTGTTCCGTTCCCATCTGGAGATTGGTCTCCTTCTTGAATGAAGCGTAAATCTGTATATTGACTTACTTTAAAGTCACGTTCTGGATTTACATTTACATAATGGAATCCTTCTTCGTTCGCTCCTGAACATCCGTTAACAATTGATGCTACAGCGTGATCAGCAATAATTTCAATATCACCTGTTACACCAATCGGTCCTAATGAACCAATTTCACAATTTAATAATTCTTTTACTTCTTCATGAGAAGCAAGCTCAACAACTGAAGCGCCGTATACATTTTTCACTTTCACATCGTTTACTTCGTGATCACCACGAACAAGTACAACTACTAATTTCTCATCTACTTTAAATACCATAGACTTAATGCACTTGTCAGCTGCAATGTTTAAGAATGCAGATACTTCTTCGATTGCTTTTTGGTCTGGTGTTGCTACTTTTTCAAGAGCTTTTTCTGCTTCGTCACTCTTCGTATACGTATCTACAACAGGAGCCATTTCGATGTTTGCTGCATAATCAGATGTGTCAGAGTATGCAATTGTATCTTCACCAACATCAGATAATACCATAAATTCATGTGTATCTTTTCCGCCCATTGCCCCAGAATCAGCAATAACTGCACGGTAATTCAAGCCACAACGAGCAAAAATGTTAGAGTATGCTTTATATAAGCGATCGTATACTTCATCTAAGCTCTCTTGTGTAGCATGGAAAGAGTATGCATCTTTCATTAGAAACTCTCTTCCACGTAATAAACCGAAACGAGGTCTTTGCTCATCACGGAATTTTGTTTGAATTTGATATAATGTTAACGGTAATTTTTTATATGATTTCACTTCATCACGCACAAGATCCGTAATTACTTCCTCATGTGTCGCTCCTAATGCGAATTCACGAGCGTTACGATCTTTCATACGCATTAATTCAGATCCGTATGAATACCAACGACCTGATTCTTGCCATAATTCTGCAGCTTGCATAGCTGGCATTAATAATTCTACAGCTCCTGCACGCTCCATTTCTTCTCGAACGATACGTTCTACTTTGTGTAATACTTTTAATCCAAATGGTAGAAAACTATAAATACCAGAAGCATTTTGACGCATAAAACCTGCGCGAAGTAATAATTGATGACTCTTAATTTCAGCATCAGCTGGAACTTCACGTAATGTAGGACTGAATACCATACTTTGTTTCATTTATTTGCACCTCTTCATTTTACTCTTACACGCAGTAAAACCCCTCACCTCGAATTAGGTGAGGGATTTTATTCTACGAGCTCTATTTCATTATTAGTTTCATTCTATTTTACAAGAAAAACTTACGAATGTCATTCCATGTTACAACTAACATTAATAACATTAATAATGCAAAACCAATAAAATGAACCATTCCTTCTTTTTGACGGTCAATTGGTTTCCCTCGTAACGCTTCAATTAAGAAGAAGAATAAACGGCCACCATCTAAAGCAGGAACTGGTAATAAATTAAATAAACCAAGATTAATGCTTAGAACTGCCGCTAAACTTAGTACACGCGTAAATCCATAATCTACAACTTGATCTGTTAGATTATAAATTCCTACTGGACCTGACAACTCATTAATAGAAAATTGACCAGTTACTAATTTCACAAGAGATTCAAAAATTAGTTTCGTCCATTGGTACGTTTGTTCAAATCCTGATTTAATAGAACCCATTACTGTTTTCTCTACAGGAGAATAAACACCAATTCTACCAACTTCGTCTTTTCCTTCTTTATCAAGTGTTGGCGTTACTTTCACATTAAACTGTTCATTATCACGCTTTACTTGTAACGTAATTTCTTTATTCGGGTTTTCACGTACAATATTAACAACATCTTTCCATGTACTTGTGTTTTTCCCATCAATTGCTTGAATTGTATCATTCTCTTTCAGGCCAGCTTGCTGTGCTGCACTATTATCCATCACTTTTCCGACCATTGGTTTGTCAATAGGAACCCCTTGTACAAATCCAAGAATCACAAAAATAACAAATGCTAAAATGAAGTTCATTGCAGGACCCGCAAAGATTGTTAAAGCGCGTTGACCCAATTTTTTAGAACCAAATTGCCTGTTATACGGAGCAATTTGGATTTCTTCTCCAGCAGTAATGATACGAGCCTTTTCATTCACTCGGAATGTTTGAAGCTCTTCCTCATACTCTTCATAGCCTGAAATCGTTAGATTATGCTCTAAATCAGCTTGTTCGACTTCAATAACACGAACATTTGGATATTTTTCATATCCATCAAAAACTAATTTCACAGCTTCGTCTTTTTCATTTAGCACAAGGCCAACCTTTTTCCCTGGCTTTAACTCCACTGTATCTGCATCTTCGCCAGCCATTCTTACATAGCCACCAAGAGGCAGTAATCGAATCGTATACACCGTTTCATTCTTTTCAAATGAGAATATTTTCGGACCAAAACCAATCGCAAACTCGCGGCATAAAATGCCTGCTCTTTTCGCGAAATATAGATGCCCTAGCTCATGGAAAAATACGAGTGCACCGAAAATTAATATAAAGGCAATCGCTGTATTCAATTCCATAACCACCTTTGCTAAATTTGTTCCATCACAAACCGTCTTGTGGCTGCATCAATTTCCAGAATTTCCTCTAAGCTCGGACGTGCAATGACATTGTGATGGTTCATTGCTTTTTCAATGAGGTCTTCCACTGTTAAGAAACCAATTCTCTTTTGTAAAAAAGCTTCAACAGCTACTTCATTTGCTGCGTTCATTACAGCTGGCATACTCCCACCTGCTTTTCCAGCTTCATACGCAAAACGTAAACAACGGAATCGTTCTTGGTCCATTTTCTCAAAATGCAACGTCCCTATTTCCCATAAGTTTAACTGTTTTGTGTCTGAAAGAGGCAATCTATCAGGATATGTAAGTGCGTATTGAATTGGTACTCGCATATCAGGTGAACCAAGCTGCGCCATTACACTACGATCTTCAAATTCAACCATAGAATGGATAATACTTTCTTTATGTAAAACAACATCGATTTGCTCATAAGGGATACCAAAAAGCCAATGTGCTTCAATTACTTCTAGTCCCTTATTCATCATTGTAGCAGAATCAATTGTAATTTTCGAACCCATTGACCAGTTTGGATGTCGAAGCGCATCTTCTACGGTCACATGATGCAATTCATCTCTCGTTTTATCACGGAAACTTCCACCAGAAGCCGTTATAATAAGACGAGAAATTCTTTTTTCATTTTCACCATTCAAGCATTGAAAAATAGCCGAATGTTCACTATCTACTGGAAGTAACGAAACATTATGTTTTCGTGCTGCTTCCATTACAAGATGTCCTGCAGTTACTAACGTTTCTTTATTTGCAATTCCAATTGTTTTTTTCGCCTCAATCGCACGAAGTGTCGGTAACAACCCTACGCTACCTACAACAGCATTTACTACAATCTCCGCATCTGGATGTAATGCTACTTCTAAAAGTCCTTCACTACCATATACAATTTTTGTATTACCAGAAACAGCTTGTAATTTTAAAACATCTTCCTCTCTTTGCACAGAGACGATTTGCGGAGAAAATTCTTGAATTACCTTTACTGCGTAGTCAATATTTTTCCCTACAGAAAAAGCAACGAGACGGAATTGGTCTGGGTGCGAGCGTAATACATCTAAAGTTTGTGTACCAATTGATCCGCTTGCACCTAATAAACTAATGTTTTTCATGACTCCAACCCCTCGTTCATTTATTAATTGTATTGTAATAAGAAGTAGAGAATTGGTAAAACGAATAACCAACTATCTGTTCGATCTAATATACCACCATGCCCAGGTAAAATTGTACCTGAATCCTTTACGCCATAATGACGTTTAAAAGCAGATTGTACTAAATCACCAATTTGTCCAAAAATAGAAATGATAATTGTCAGCACAATTAAAATTACTACATTCGATTCGACTGGGAAGAACACGTTGTAAACAAGTGCCACAATAATTCCACAAACGATGCCGCCTAATGAACCTTCAATCGTTTTATTTGGACTAATTTCTGGCCACAATTTTCTCTTGCCCAATGCTTTCCCTACGAAATATGCGCCTGAATCAGTAGCCCATATAACAAATAATGCACAAAACACATATTTAATTCCTAATATTCTCGTTTCATTTAAATATAAGAATCCCATTGCCACATATGTCGTTGCCATTAGTAAAAATGAAGCATTATCAAAAGTAAATGTATTCTTAGAAAGGACTGTATATGATAAAAGTAATAAAACAATCACAAATGTGATTTCCAATTTACCTAATCCAATCCATGTAAACAGTTCTGATGCACTACTTGGAATTAAAAGAATCCACAATAATACTGCAGCTAAAACTGTCGGTACTGAAATAAGCGTAAGCTTATTCATACGAATTAATTCATATAAACCTATAGAAGCAAGTGCATACACTAAAACCGTAAAAGGCACGCCACCGTATATTACGATGGGAATGAATAGCGCAGCAGCAACCACTCCAGTAATAATTCTCTGTTTCACTACCAAACCCTCTCTTTCTACACGCCTCCGAATCTGCGCCCTCTATGTTGAAAGTCAGTAATCGCATTTAGCAAATGTTCTTCTTTGAAGTCTGGCCAATATACATCTGTAAACCAAAACTCCGAATATGCAATTTGCCATAACATGAAATTACTAATACGTAGCTCTCCGCTTGTTCGGATTAACAACTCTGGATCGGGTAAAGAACTCGTCATTAAGTAGGAGGAAAGCATTTCTTCACTTACCTCTTCAGAACGAATTTTTCCTTCCTCATTATCTTTCATCATATGTTGCACAGCAGAAACGATTTCATCTCGACTTCCATAGTTTAACGCGAAATTAAGAATTAATCCCGTATTCTCTTTCGTATCTTCCATGGCTTTCTCCATCGCTCTGCGTGTATGCGTAGGAAGACGATCTTTTTGCCCTATTACTCGGACTTGTACGTTTTCTTCAATCAATTCTGGTAAAAATGTACCTAGAAATTCTTCTGGAAGCTTCATTAAATAATCAACTTCCTTTTTCGGTCTTTTCCAGTTCTCAGTTGAAAAAGCATAAAGAGTTAACACTTTCACATTAAGTTTACTTGCAAATTTTGTAATTTTCTTTACAACTTGCATACCTTCATGATGTCCCGCAATACGAGGCATTGCTCTCCTCTTTGCCCATCTTCCATTCCCATCCATAATGATGGCAATATGTTCTGGGATATATCCTTTTTTCACTTCTTCAACGAGATGATCAAACGATGTGTCCTTTTTACCTTTAAAAAAAGGAAAGTTTTTAAACATCATTCATACCCTCCAACAAGCAGACGTATGCCTAAAAGTGTAAAAAGACCCCCTTAAGAAGAGGGTCATATTTGCGAAGTTATCGCTATTACACTTCCATGATTTCTTTTTCTTTGTTTTTTGCGATTTCGTCAACTTTTGCAATATATTTATCTGTTTCTTTTTGGATATCTTCAGTATATCCTCTTAAATCATCTTCTGTAATCTCGCCAGCTTTTTCAAGCTTCTTAAGATCATCATTTCCGTCACGACGTACGTTACGAACAGCTACTTTTGCTTCTTCAGCATATTTTTTCACAACTTTAACAAGATCACGACGACGCTCTTCTGTTAATGCAGGGAATGCAATACGAATTACAGTTCCATCATTAGAAGGGTTTAAGCCTAAATCTGCTTTTAAAATTGCTTTTTCGATATCACCGATAGAAGTTTTATCATAAGGTTGAATTACAAGTAAACGTGCTTCTGGAACTGTAATGTTCGCTAATTGCACAACTGGTGTTGGTGCACCATAGTAATCAACTTGTACCTTATCTAATACAGACGAGCTTGCACGACCAGCGCGAACTGTTGCTAGTTCACGAGAATAAGCAGCAACTGCTTTTTCCATTTTTTCATTTGAAGATTTCAATACTTGTTGTCCCATATTTATTTCCCCCTTACAACTGTTCCAATATTTTCGCCTAAAACGGCACGTTTAATATTACCTTTTTCCATAACTGAGAATACAATTAATGGAATATCATTATCCATACATAGAGAAGAAGCTGTAGAATCCATTACACCTAAACCTTCTTTTAATACATCTAAGTAAGTAAGCGTTTCGTATTTCGTAGCTGTTGGGTCAATAGATGGATCTGCGCTATATACGCCATCCACATTATTTTTCGCCATTAAAATAACGTCTGCTTCGATTTCCGCTGCACGTAATGCTGCTGTTGTATCTGTTGAGAAGTATGGATTACCTGTACCTGCTGCAAAGATAACAACACGTTTTTTCTCTAAGTGACGAACTGCTTTACGGCGAATGTAAGGCTCTGCCACTTGACGCATCTCAATTGAAGTTTGTACACGAGTTTGGATTCCAATATTCTCCAAGCTATCTTGAAGAGCTAATGAATTCATAACTGTAGCTAACATGCCCATGTAATCTGCTCCTGCACGATCCATGCCCATTTCACTTCCAATTTTCCCACGCCAAATGTTACCGCCACCAACAACAACAGCAACCTCTACATCAAGTTCTGCAATTTCTTTCACTTGTTCTGCAACTGACTTAATAACAGTTGGATTAATTCCAAATCCTTGCTCTCCAGCTAAAGCTTCTCCACTTAGCTTTAAAACGACACGATTATATTTCGGTTTACTCATAATGAACCTCCAATTGCTTACATCTTTATTTTAAAAAAGGGAACACAATGTGTTCCCTAATCTGTATTAGTTACTACCTTTTACTTGGTTCATTACTTCTTCAGCAAAGTTGTCTTCGCGTTTTTCGATACCTTCACCAACAGCGTAGCGAACGAATCCTTTTAATGTTCCGCCTTTAGACTCAACGAACTGACGAACTTTCATATCAGGGTTTTTAACGAATGCTTGGTCAAGTAAGCAAATCTCTTCGAAGAATTTGCCTAGACGGCCTTCAACCATTTTTGCAACGATTTTTTCAGGCTTGCCTTCGTTTAATGCTTGTTGTGTTAATACTTGACGCTCATGCTCAACTTCTTCAGCTGTTACAGCATCGCGGTCGATGTATTTAGGGTTAACTGCAGCGATGTGCATTGCAACATCTTTAGCAGCAGCTTCATCAGTAGAACCTTCAAGAACTGTTAATACACCAATGCGTCCACCCATGTGTAGGTAAGCGCCGAATGCATCTGCATCAGTTTTTGATACGATTTCGAAACGACGAAGTGTAAGTTTTTCACCAATTTTAGCGATTGCTTCGTTGATGTGCTCTTCAACGTTTTTACCGTTTTCCATTGTTTGAGCCATAGCTTCTTCAACGTTAGCTGGTTTGTTAGTTAATAAGTGAGCAGCTAATTCTTTAATTAGTGTTTGGAAACCTTCGTTTTTCGCAACGAAATCAGTTTCAGAGTTTAATTCTAAGATTAAAGCGTCGTTACCGTTTGTTTCGATGAAAGTTAAACCTTCAGCAGCAATGCGGTCTGCTTTTTTAGCAGCTTTCGCAATACCTTTTTCGCGTAAGAAGTCAATTGCCTTCTCCATGTCGCCGTTAGTTTCTGTTAAAGCTTTTTTGCAGTCCATCATACCTGCGCCAGTTTTTCCACGTAATTCTTTTACCATTTGAGCAGTGATTGCCATATTTTTCATCCTCCTAAAATATGTATTTATACCTTTTATAAAGGTGTTTATACCTTAAAAAAGGTGATAAAAGGCCGAACCCCTTATCACCTTTCCAACTTTGTTACGCAGTAACAGTTTCTTCACCTTGTTTTGCTTCAAGGATCGCGTCTGCCATTTTAGATGTAAGAAGTTTTACAGCACGAATTGCATCATCGTTTGCTGGGATAACGTGATCGATTTCGTCCGGATCACAGTTTGTATCAACGATACCGATGATTGGAATGTGTAATTTGCGCGCTTCAGCAACTGCAATACGCTCTTTACGAGGGTCTACTACGAATAATGCACTTGGAAGACCTTTCATATCTTTAATACCGCCTAAGAATTTCTCAAGACGCTCTAACTCTTTTTTAAGTTGAACAACTTCTTTCTTAGGAAGTACTTCGAAAGTACCATCTTCTTGCATTCTTTCGATGTCTTTAAGACGCTTGATACGCTTTTGGATTGTTTGGAAGTTTGTTAAAGTTCCACCTAACCAACGTTGGTTAACGAAGTACATACCAGCACGAGTTGCTTCTTCTTTAATAGCTTCTTGTGCTTGTTTTTTAGTACCTACGAATAAGATGTCTCCACCTTCAGCAGCGATGTCACGCATCGTTCTGTAAGCTTCCTCAACTTTTTTCACAGTTTTTTGTAAGTCGATGATGTAGATACCGTTACGCTCTGTGAAAATGTAACGCTTCATTTTTGGGTTCCAACGACGAGTTTGATGTCCGAAATGAACACCAGCTTCAAGCAATTGCTTCATAGAAATTACTGACATAATATAGTTCCTCCTAAATGGTTTTTGATATCCTCCGTTTACTTCATCTCTAAGCGAAACTACAAACGTAGCACCAACACTTAAATCAGTAAACGTGTGTACTTTGTACTGACACCACTGCTTACTATATCATACTGAAATATTACAATCAAGTCGAAAATGCGAACAATGTAAAACTTTCTTTGTTCATACTCGAATTCTAGTATTACCAACCTTCATTTCTTTTAAGCAAAAAAGTAAAACACAATTAATAGTTTTCCCAGAAACCACGCTTATGGCACTTTTCACAAGCGCCATCAATCCATTGCACAAAAAAACTCTCCTCGATCGAGGAGAGTTTTTTATAAATTAGTTTGTTTTTAATTTAGCAAGTTCCTGTAGAAACTTGTCGTTTAACACTTTAATGTATGTTCCTTTCATACCTAAAGAGCGAGACTCAATAACACCAGCACTTTCTAATTTACGTAGTGCATTTACGATTACAGAACGAGTAATTCCTACACGATCAGCGATTTTACTTGCAACAAGTAAACCTTCTGTTCCATTTAATTCTTCGAAGATGTGCTCAATTGCTTCTAACTCACTGTAAGATAATGAGCTGATCGCCATTTGAACAACAGCTTTACTACGTGCTTCCTCTTCGATTTCTTCTGCTTTTTCACGTAAGATTTCCATACCTACAACAGTTGAGCTGTACTCAGCAAGGATTAAATCATCATCTAAGAACTCTTGACCAAGACGAGCTAATACTAATGTACCTAGACGCTCACCGCCACCAACGATTGGTACGATTGTAGTTAAACCTTGACCAAATAATTCTCTGTTTTCTACCGGGAATGCTGTATAAGCACTGTTCACATCTAAATTTGAAGATGTTTCTGTAATGTTGAATAAGCTTTGTGTATATTCTTCCGGGAACTGACGCTCTGCAAGCATTTGTTTCATACGCTCATTTTCGATTTGTTGGTGAATTGCATAACCTAGTAATTTACCACGACGACTTACAACGAACACGTTTGCTTCAATTACTTCACACATTGTGTCAGACATTTCTCTAAAGTTTACAGGCTTCCCTGCAGCGCTCTGTAATAACGCATTTAATTTTCTCGTTTTTGCTAATAATTCCATTTCAAAAGTTCCTCCTACATGTTACTTACATATTTTTTCATCACTTGGAAACTAGGGCGAGTCACCTGATGACACTATTACAAAATAAACTGGCTCACATCTTTATTTTTAGCAATTGTTGCTAATTTCTCCTCAACGTATTGAGGTGTTATCGTTATTTTTTCTAACGTAATTTCAGATGCTTCAAACGATAAATCTTCAAGGAGCTTCTCCATAATCGTATGAAGTCTTCTTGCTCCAATATTATCTGTATCCTGATTAACTTGATAAGCAATCTCAGCAATCTTACGAATAGCTTCGTCTGAAAATTCAATTTCTATACCTTCAGTCGCTAATAATGCCATATATTGTTTGATTAACGCATTGTCAGGCTCGATTAATATTTTAACAAAATCATCTGTTGATAATTTTGTTAACTCTACTCGAATCGGAAATCTCCCTTGCAATTCCGGAATTAAATCCGACGGTTTAGACATATGGAACGCTCCAGCTGCAACGAATAAAATATAATCCGTTTTTACTGATCCGTATTTTGTCGCAACATTCGACCCTTCTACAATTGGCAAAATGTCACGTTGCACACCTTCACGTGATACATCTACGCTATTCGACTGCTTACCAGCAATTTTGTCAATTTCATCGATAAAAATAATCCCGAGCTGTTCAGCACGATAAACAGCCTCTTGTGTAACTTCATCCATATCAATTAAGCGCTGTGCCTCTTCATTTGTCAAGAGTTTTCTTGCTTCTTTTACAGAAAGTTTACGTTTTTTCGTTTTTTTCGGCATAAAACTTCCTAATGCATCTTGGAAATTCATTCCCATTTGCTCCATGCCAGTTCCTTGTAACATATCAAACATAGAAGACTGTTGCTCAGTCACTTCAATCGATACAATTTCGTCTTCAAGAAGCCCTGCAGCAAGCTTTCTCTCCACATCTTGACGTTTCTTTTCGATTTCACCATCTTCTTGTGTATCAGACGTTTGACTCGAATTTTGAGCACCACCAAAAAGCATCTCTAATGGATTTTTAAATCCAGATTGCTTCTCCGGACTCGGTACTAAAATTTCAACAAGACGTTGATTCGCTTGCTCTTCTGCTTTATCTTGAACTTTCACTACCATTTCTTCTTTCACAATGCGAACAGATGTTTCCACGAGGTCACGTACCATCGACTCTACATCTCTACCCACATATCCAACTTCTGTGAATTTTGTAGCCTCAACCTTAATAAAAGGTGCTCCAACGAGTTTCGCCATTCGTCGTGCTACCTCTGTTTTCCCAACACCTGTCGGTCCAATCATCAAAATGTTCTTAGGTGCTATTTCATCACGTAAATTTTCAGCCAATTTACTGCGACGGTATCGATTTCTCAACGCTACAGCAACCGCTTTCTTTGCGTCTTTTTGGCCGATGATGTATTGATCTAATTTTTCCACAATTTGGCGCGGAGTAAAATGTAAATGCATATAAAATGCCTCCCTTACGATTCTACAATTCTTCAACAATTATGTTGTGATTCGTGTAAACACAAATATCGCCAGCAATCTCTAAACTCGCTTTCGCAATTTGTTTCGCTGTTAAGTGTTCACTTGCATATTGCTTTAAAGCACGACCTGCAGAAAGTGCATAATTCCCACCAGATCCAATTGCTAAAATACCATCATCCGGTTCAATCACTTCTCCTGTACCTGAAACAAGGAGCATAGTTGTTTTATCCATGACAATGAGCATCGCTTCTAGCTGACGTAACATTTTATCGCCACGCCATTGTTTTGCCATTTCAACAGCAGCACGCTGCAAGTTGCCATTATACTCTTCTAATTTTCCTTCAAACATTTCAAAAAGAGTAAATGCATCAGCAACTGAACCTGCAAAACCAGCTAAAACTTTACCTTGGAAAAGCCTGCGAACTTTACGAGCTGTATGTTTCATTACAACAGCATTTCCCATTGTCACCTGGCCATCTCCAGCCATTGCACATTCTCCATTATGATGAACTGCAAATATCGTTGTAGCGTGGAAATTCCCCATAGAAAAAACTCCTTTATTTGTTTTTATAGCTTTTAAAGCAATTTATGCCCGCGGGTGATGCTTCATGTAAACAGAACGCAATCTTTCTTTAGAGACATGCGTATAAATTTGTGTCGTCGACAAATTCTCATGGCCTAATAGCTCCTGTACAGTACGTAAATCCGCCCCTTCATCTAACATATGTGTAGCAAATGTATGCCTTAACATATGGGGACTTATCCGCATTGTCAGTGAAGCCTTTTTAATGAGTTCGTTTAAAACATAACGAACTCCACGACTTGTTAGCGGCGTACCTTTCGCATTTAAAAATACCATATGAGAGTCTTCTTCAGTCTTATTAACTAACTGTTTTCTCCCATTTTCTATATAGGTAATTAAAGAATCTTGTGCATAGCTTCCGAACGGAATATATCTTTGTTTTTTTCCTTTTCCCATTACTAAAATTGTTCCCACCGCAAAGTCAATATCGGTAAGTTGTAAATTGACACATTCACTCACACGGATCCCAGTCGCATACATCAACTCTAATAAAGCTTGATTCCTTTGACCGAGTGGCGTTCCCGTGTCAGAAACTTCGAATAATTCTTCTAACTCTTCAGCATATAAAAACTTTGGGATTGACAATTCTTTTTTGGGGAGTGACGCAAGTGCAAACGGATTATCCTTCCGATAACCTTCACGCATCAAAAAACGATATAAACTTCGTAAGCTTGATACTTTTCTTGCGACAGATTTACGGGCTAACTTTTCATCGTGCAACGTCGTTAAGTACAAACGAACATCCGCGTATGTAACGTCTAAAAAAGAGGATATGCTTTCTCGCTCCATAAATTGCACAAAATGTTCTAAATCATTTTGATAACTTGCAATTGTATATTTTGAATAATTTCTTTCAATTTGTAAATATCCAACGAATAATTGTAACAATTTCTTCACATTCACACAATTCACCTCAATAAAGGCTACTAAATCGTATCACAACTTAGTAGCCTTTGCAAGAAATTTAACTAAATATTTACAAAATTTTGAATCGTTTCTAAAGCACGTGCTGCGTATGCTTCATTTCGTTCTGCTTTCTTTTTGAGTTTCTTCTCTAACGGTGCAAATAGACCGAAGTTCGCATTCATCGGTTGGAAGTTTTTAGCATTCGTTGCCGTAATGTAATTTGCCATGCTACCCATTGCAGTTACTGGCGGTAATACAATCGGCTCTTCACCTTGCACAAGACGTGCAGCATTAATTCCTGCTAATAATCCTGATGCTGCTGATTCAACATATCCCTCTACTCCAGTCATTTGACCAGCGAAGAATAAATCATCACGTTGTTTATATTGATATGTTGGACGAAGCAAATTAGGTGAATTAATAAACGTATTACGATGCATTACACCATAACGTACAATCTCTGCATTTTCCAATCCCGGAATTAACTGTAGCACTTCTTTTTGTGGTCCCCACTTTAAATGCGTTTGGAAACCTACGATATTGTATAAAGTTCCCGCTGCATCATCTTGACGTAACTGAACAACAGCATATGGCGTTTTCCCTGTTTTTGGATCTTCTAATCCAACAGGTTTCATAGGTCCAAATACTAGCGTCTGTCTCCCTCTACTTGCCATAACTTCTACCGGCATACAACCCTCAAAGAAAATTTCTTTTTCAAACTCTTTTAAAGGCACTGTCTCAGCGGCAATTAAAGCCTCATAAAAACGATCAAATTCTTCTTCTGTCATCGGACAGTTTAAATATGCCGCTTCCCCTTTATCATAGCGAGACTTTAAATATACTTTGTTCATATCAATGCTGTCTTTTTCAACGATTGGCGCTGCTGCATCGTAGAAATAGAAATAATCTTCACCTGTTAGTTCTTTTAATTGCGCAGCAAGATCAGGAGATGTAAGTGGACCTGTTGCAATAATTGTTGGTCCTTCTGGAATTTCAGTAAGCTCTTCATTCACTACAGTTACATTCGGATGATTCTTTACGTATTCAGTCACTTTAGCTGCGAATTCATGACGGTCAACCGCTAAAGCTCCTCCAGCTGGTACAGAGCACTCATCAGCTGCACGAA
The DNA here is from genome assembly GCF_000836715.1 of Bacillus sp. L_1B0_5. Taxonomy (NCBI): domain Bacteria; kingdom Bacillati; phylum Bacillota; class Bacilli; order Caryophanales; family Bacillaceae; genus Bacillus; species Bacillus sp. L_1B0_5. The sequence goes on from NZ_JXIS01000087.1 coordinate 48,758, forward strand.
TAATGACAGAATCCATCAAACGCATTTCTTCTTTAATAACTCCAACAGCATTTGTTAATGTGTTTGCACGTAATGAGTTACTGCACACTAATTCAGCAAATTTATCTGTATGATGAGCTGGCGTTTGCCTTACTGGTCTCATTTCATATAATTTTACTTGGACACCACGTTTTGCAATTTGGTAAGCTGCTTCACTTCCTGCAAGACCTGCGCCAATGACGTTTACTACTTGTGTTGTCATATATATCACCTTTCCTTTTCTTCCCGAAAAAAATGTGAGCAGTTACGCTCACATTTGTTGTTCTTCTTCATAATCGCACGAAATACATTGTACTTGCACGCCTTTTTTCAACTTCTTCTCTACAAGCATGCCTTCACACTTCGGACATTTACGACCAATCGGCTTATCCCAAGATACAAAGTCACATTCTGGATACGTACCACATCCATAGAAAAGACGTTTCTTTTTGTTACTACGACGCTCAATAATTTGCCCTTCTTCACATTTCGGACAAGTTACACCGATTTCTTTCACAATCGGTTTTGTATTACGACAATCAGGGAAATTCGAACAAGCCATAAACTTCCCGTATTTACCCATTTTAAAGACCATTGGATGTCCGCATAATTCACAGTCTTCCCCAGCTGGCTCATCTTTAATTTCCACTTCACGCATTTCTTTTTCCGCTTTTTCTAAGCGCGGTTCAAATCCTACGTAGAAATCATCAACAATTTTCACCCAATTGGCATTTCCTTCTTCCACTTCATCAAGGCTTTGCTCCATATTGGCAGTAAATTCAATGTTAATAATTTCCGGGAAAAATTCTAAAATAAGTTCAATTACTATTTCACCAAGTTCAGTCGGAACGAAGCGTTTATTATCTAAGCTTACATACCCACGCTTTTGAATCGTTTCAAGTGTAGGTACATAAGTCGACGGTCTTCCAATTCCAAGTTCTTCAAGCGTTCTTACTAAACGAGCCTCTGTATAACGCGGCGGTGGTTGAGTATAGTGTTGTTTCGGCTCTATATCTTTTGAAAATACCGTTTCTCCCACTTCTAACGGTGGCAACATCTTATCCTTCTCTTCCGCACCATCATCTTTTGACTCTACATACACTTTCATAAATCCTGGGAACTTTACAACCGATCCACTTGCACGGAACTGAACATTATTATTAATGAGTCTCGCTGTCACAGTATCCATTATAGCAGACGCCATTTGACTTGCAACAAATCGCTCCCAAATCAATTTATATAATCGAAGTTGATCACGACTTAAGAAACTTTTTAGTTCCTCTGGCTTTCTCATTACCGAAGTAGGACGAATTGCTTCATGCGCATCTTGTGCATTTGACTTTTTCGTTTCTTTCTTCTTTTCTGTTCCTATGTATTCCGTACCATACGCTTCAGTGATGTAAGTACGAGCCTCTGTTTGAGCTGTTTCTGAGATACGTGTTGAATCAGTTCTCATATACGTAATAAGACCTACAGTTCCTTGTTTTCCAAGATCTATCCCTTCATACAATTGCTGTGCAAGCATCATCGTTTTCTTTGCTCGCATATTTAACTTACGTGCTGCTTCTTGTTGCAAGGAAGATGTTGTAAACGGTAATGCAGGATTACGTTTTCGCTCTTTGCGCGTTACATTTTCAACTGAAAACGCATTGTCTTTCATCTGTTCAATTATTTCATTCACTTGTGTTTCATTCGTTAATTGAACTTTTTCACCATCTACACCGTAAAAACTTGCTTCAAATGTGTCTTTTCCTTTTACAAATTCTGTTTTAATTGTCCAGAATTCTTCAGGTTCAAAGCTTTGAATTTCCTTTTCACGTTCGATGATTAAACGAACTGCTACAGATTGTACACGCCCTGCACTTAATCCTTTTTTTACTTTCTTCCATAATAAAGGACTAATATTGTAACCAACAAGACGATCAAGTATGCGTCTTGCTTGTTGTGCATCTACTAAATCCATATTAATTGCGCGAGGATGTTTAAATGATTCTTTGATTGCATCTTTCGTAATCTCATTAAACACAACCCGACAATCTGATTCAACGTCCACATTTAACGTATTCGCTAAATGCCAAGCAATCGCTTCCCCTTCGCGGTCTGGATCGGCCGCGAGATAAACTTTCTTTGCTTTTTTCGCCGCTGATTTTAAATCTTTTAAGACGGGACCTTTACCACGAATGGTAATATACTTCGGGGTGAAGTTGTTCTTTACTTCTATCCCCATTTGACTTTTTGGCAAATCGCGAACATGTCCCATAGACGCGACAACTTTGTATTTTTTCCCTAAATATTTCTCAATGGTCTTCGCCTTAGAAGGCGACTCCACGATTACGAGGTAATCTGACATGCTAGTGCCTCCTTAAGAGGTGGATTCAAGTCTTCATTAATCTTATTGATTTCTCTTGTTTTTGTCAATCAAGAATGAATATACCATACAGCGCCAATCTACCATTTGTCAATAATTGTTTAATAAAAACATAAAAATATAAGGTTAATTTAAAATCTCTTCAAAGATATCTTCTGCATTTCTTACTAGTTTTGCCCCTTGTTGAATAAGATGATTCGTTCCCGATGCCCCCTCTATAAATATAGGTCCAGGGAGCGCAAACACCTCTCTATTTTGCTCTAACGCAAGGTCTGCAGTAATAAGGGTTCCACTTCTCGATTTCGCTTCTACAACTAAAACACCTTTACTTATGCCACTAATAATCCGGTTCCTTTTTGGAAAATACCACTTTTTCGGTGCATAGTGCGGTGGATACTCTGTCAATAACAATATATATTCCTTCCACGTTTCATATAAATGCCTATTTTCTTTCGGATACATAAAAGATAATCCATGTCCTAATATCGCAATAGTCGGGCAATACTGCCTTACTGTAACCTCATGGGACATTGTATCTATCCCTTTTGCAAACCCGCTGACAATAACCCACTTTCTTTCTAATAAAGGGTGCAAAATAAATTTCAAACTCTCATGACCATATAATGATGGCTGCCTCGTTCCAACAACTGCCAATTTATTTACTTTATTCAGAAAATCTTTCTCTCCTTTTCCATATAAAACGAAGGGAGGGTCTTGTATTTCACGTAATAATTGCGGATAAATTTCATCCCATATCGTTATATAAAAGATACGATTTTTCTCTAAATAAGATATATATTGCGGAAGATTTGAACTTTGAAGGAATTTCACTAATTCTGAAGATTTTTTCGAGGATATTCCAGTGTATTGTTCCATTTGTTTTTCGTTAAAAGTATATATGTTCTTTAATTCTGGATCGACATATAGTAGCCTCTCCATCGCTTTCCAATAATCTGCTAGCAAGTAATGAAGATGTAATAATCGCTCTCTTTTCATCTCAATTCTCCTTACCCATAATTTTTATTATGTAAACAGAAAAAGTGTAAAAAGACACCCTCAAGCAAGAAGGTGTCTTTCAACAGATTAATAGTTTTTGCAAGTCTCAAATAGACCTTTTTCTTTTAAAACAGAGATTAGCGTTTCTCCCATAACTGCTGGAGTTTCAGCTACTTTAATGCCACAAGCTTCCATTGTTTTAATCTTTTCAGCAGCAGTTCCTTTACCGCCAGAAATGATTGCACCAGCATGGCCCATACGTTTGCCAGCAGGCGCTGTTTGACCACCAATGAAGCCTACAACAGGTTTTGTCATATTAGCTTTTACCCACTCAGCTGCCTCTTCTTCTGCTGTACCACCGATTTCACCAATCATAATTACAGCATGTGTTTCTTCATCTTCATTAAATGCTTTTAACGCATCAATAAAGTCTGTACCGTTAACAGGGTCCCCGCCGATACCTACAGCAGTAGATTGGCCAATACCTTCTTGTGTTAACTGATGTACAGCTTCATACGTTAATGTACCAGAGCGCGATACGATACCTACATGACCTTTTTTATGAATGTATCCTGGCATAATACCGATTTTACATTCATCAGGCGTGATAACACCTGGGCAGTTTGGTCCAAGTAAACGTGTATGTTTACCAGCCATATACCTCTTTACGTTTACCATATCTAATACAGGAATTCCTTCAGTAATACATACTACTAAATCAATTTCTGCATCAACTGCTTCCATAATTGCATCAGCCGCAAAAGCGGGTGGAACGTATACAACTGAAGCGTTTGCGCCTGTTGCTTTCACTGCATCTTCTACAGTATCAAATACTGGTACACCTTCAATATCAGTGCCACCTTTACCTGGCGTTACACCACCGACAATTTTCGTACCGTATTCAATCATTTGTTTTGTATGGAATAAACCTTGAGAACCTGTAATACCTTGAACAATAACTTTTGTATCTTTATTAACTAATACGCTCATTTTTCTCCCCCGCTTTCTATTAGCCCACTAGTGAAACAATTTTTTGTGCACCGTCTGCCATAGATTCTGCTGCAACAATATTTAAGCCAGACTCATTTAAAATTTTCTTACCTAGTTCTACGTTTGTACCTTCAAGACGTACAACTAAAGGTAACTCAAGACCTACCTGTTTCGTTGCTTCAATAACACCTTCTGCAATAACATCACACTTCATAATGCCACCAAAAATGTTAACAAAGATACCTTTTACATTTTTGTCAGAAAGGATAATTTTGAATGCTTCTGTAACTTTTTCAGCAGTTGCACCGCCACCAACATCTAAGAAGTTAGCTGGGTCACCGTGGTAATGTTTAATGATATCCATTGTAGCCATCGCTAAACCTGCACCATTAACCATACAACCGATATTTCCATCTAAAGGAATGTAGTTTAAGTCGTATTTTGAAGCTTCAATTTCTTTTGCATCTTCTTCATCAAGATCACGAAGCTCTAAAATGTCTTTATGGCGATATAACGCATTAGAATCAAAGTTTAATTTTGCATCTAATGCCATAACTTTACCTTCACCTGTTGTAACAAGTGGGTTAATCTCAGCGATAGAGCAATCTTTTTCGATAAACGCACGGTATAAGCCCATCATAAACTTCACAGCTTGTCCTACAAGCTCTTTTGGAATATTGATGTTAAATGCAATTCGGCGCGCTTGGAAACCTTGTAAACCTACTGCCGGATCAATATATTCTTTAAAGATTTTTTCAGGTGTTTTTTCTGCTACTTCTTCAATTTCTGTTCCGCCTTCTTCAGAAGCCATTAAAACAACTTGAGAAGTTGCACGATCTAAAACTAGACCTACATAATATTCTTTTTTAATATCGCAACCTTCTTCGATAAGTAAGCGTTTTACTTCCTTACCTTCAGGACCTGTTTGATGTGTCACAAGTGTAGTTCCTAAAATGCTTTCTGCATATGTACGAACTTCATCTAAATTTTTTGCAACTTTTACTCCGCCAGCTTTGCCGCGTCCACCAGCGTGAATTTGTGCTTTCACTACACATACATCTGTTCCTAATTCTTTCGCTGCTTCTACAGCTTCTTCTACTGTAAATGCAACCTTCCCGTTCGGAACGCTAACCCCATAGCTTCTAAGGACTGCCTTACCTTGGTACTCATGGATATTCATGGTCCCATCCTCCCCTGTTTTCCTGTTTTACTCGAAAAGTTTTTTAATGTTTAAAAAACATTACATTGCCATTGTATAAGATGATTGGCACGCTGTCTACAATAAAGTGTCAGAAAACTGAAATCGCTTTATTCTTTTCCGGAAATAGTAATGTTTATATGCCAAAATAAAAAATAAGCTGTATATTTACAGCTTATTTTTGAATCATATCTTTAATTGGCGCGAATGACTTTCGGTGTTCATCTAATACTCCATGCACTTCAATTGCCTCTAAATGTTGCTTTGTGCCATATCCCATATGTTGCTCAAATCCGTATTCAGGATGCTTCTCTCCCAGTTCTTTCATCATACGATCTCTCGTCACTTTTGCAATAATGGATGCAGCTGAAATCGAAACACTTTTCGCATCACCTTTAATAATTGAAGTTTGCGGAATTGGTGTAGGAAGCTTCATCGCATCAATTAATAAATGTTGGGGTGTACAAGATAAATTCGTAACAGCATCTAACATCGCTTGTTTCGTTGCTTGGTAAATATTAATTTCATCAATAACTTGCGGTGATACAATCCCTACTCCAATTGCAATTGCTTGTACTTTTATTTCATCATAAAAACGCTCACGTTTCGCTTCACTCAGCTTTTTCGAGTCATTTAACCCTGGAATATAAAAATCCTCAGGAAGAACGACAGCCGCCGTCACAACAGGCCCAGCCAATGGCCCGCGCCCTACTTCATCAATACCTGCGATATATGTGATCCCTTTTTCACGCAAAGCATTTTCATACTTGGACATTTCAAAAAACTTCTCTTTTTCTTTCTGTTCTAACTCTTTTTGTTTATACCACTTCAAAATAAGTTTTTGAACTCCTTTTCGCTCATCTTTCATTAGCAGTTGAAAACGATCTTCTTCTTCATTCATAATTTCTTGCAATACATTTTCTGCTTCTTTTATCGTCATTTTTTGCATATATACAAGCTCCTTTTTAAACGTATCCAAAAAGAAAAGACGCACAAACGCACGTCTTATACTTCTTCTATTTTTTCCACATCTTCTACTTGCTCTGCAAACTCTTCCGGTGTTTCAAACGTCATTTTTCCAAGTTTGCCACCACGAAGCTCACGAAGTACAAGCTCAGATGTCTTATCATAATCAATCATTCCGCCGCCCATTAAGCAGCCTCTATTTTTTCCAATTGCATCGAATAATTCCACAATATCTTCTGGAATCTCATTTAAATTATAGCGTTCTTTCAAGCGTTCTGGATAATGTTTCTCCATAAAACGTAATGCGTAAACAGCTACATCTTGTAAATTTAAAATTGAATCTTTAATTGCACCCGTTGTCGCTAAGCGAAGACCCACTAATTGATCTTCAAATTTAGGCCACAGAATACCTGGCGTATCTAACAATTCCATTTCCTTCCCAACTTTAATCCATTGTTGAGCTGTTGTCACACCTGGACGATCTCCTGTTTTAGCAATATTTTTCTTTGCCAATTTATTAATTAATGTAGATTTACCAACATTTGGTATCCCTACAATTAATGCACGAATCGCTCTCGGTCTAATACCTTTTGCAACCATTTTATCAAATTTTTCTTTAACAAGCACCTTACAAGCTGCTGCAATTTCCTTCATACCTTGTCCAGCTTGCGCGTTAATCGAAATTGCCATATGGCCTTTTTCTTTAAAATATGCGATCCATTGTTTTGTTAAACGGTCATCTGCCATATCCGCTTTATTTAAAACAACAAGCCTCGGCTTATGTGTAATGATTTCATCAATCATTGGGTTTCGAGATGATAATGGTAATCGAGCATCTACAAGTTCAATTACAACATCAATTAATTTTAATTTCTCCGTTACTTGGCGTCTAGCCTTCGCCATATGCCCTGGAAACCATTGAATTACCATGTTGCCACCTTCTTTTTCATTTATTTCACAATACGTGCGTCTTCTAACGGCCAATATAACATATTAGCTTTACCAATTACTTGATCCATTGAAATCGTACCGATTGAACGGCTATCTTTACTAAAACGACGATTATCACCTAAAACAAATAATTGATCTTTTGGAACGGTTTTCTTGCCTGTCATTTCTTCAAGATTAAAATCATATGTAAGCGGTCCGTCAGCAATTTGCTTTTTCTGCTTGTCTAAATACGGCTCCTCATAAGCCTTTCCGTTAACATACAGTTTATCATTACGATACTCTATTTCATCGCCTGGCAGGCCTATAATGCGCTTAATGTAATCTTTATCTTCTGTTGCTCGAAATACGATAATATCAAAGCGTTTTGGATCTCCAATGTGATAACCAATTTTATTCACAATCATTCGATCACGATCATGTAAAGTAGGTGCCATCGATACCCCGTCTACGAGAATTGGCGCAAAGAAAAACTGTCTAATAACACCAGCTAATACAACAGCAATCAAAATTGCTTTAATCCATTCCCAAAGTGAACTCTTCTCTTTTTTCATGCATTTCCCCTCCACGGTTATGTAAGCTGTTCGTATTATACCAAAATTTCATATAGATTGGAAAAAGGGAGCTTGTGCATTTACAAGCTCCCATACATGTCTTATCGAATTTCTTTAATACGTGCTTTTTTACCGCGAAGGTTACGTAAGTAGTATAACTTAGCACGACGTACTTTACCACGGCGAAGTACTTCGATTTTCGCGATTCTTGGCGTGTGAACTGGGAATGTACGCTCAACACCTACACCGTAAGAAATCTTACGAACTGTGAATGTTTCACTGATTCCGCCACCACGACGTTTAATTACAACACCTTCGAAAAGCTGAATTCTTTCACGAGTTCCCTCAACAACTTTTACGTGTACACGTAAAGTGTCACCAGGACGGAATGAAGGAAGGTCAGTTTTTAATTGGCCTTTTGTAATTTCTGCGATTAATTGTTGCATATTAAATTCTCTCCTTTAAACAGATGCTCTTATAAAGTCTTAATAAATTACAGCGGAACATCGTTAATACGGCTACTGATTTCAGTAGCACAAATGTTATAATAGCATATTACTAGGCCTGTTGCAATAGCAAATATATGAAGTTATTACTGCTCTCGCTTTATTTCCTCAAGCCATTTTTTCTCTTGTTTAGATAGATCTCTTTCATCTAACAAATCAGGTCTACGCGTATACGTACGGCGCAAAGATTCCTTATGTCGCCATTCGTCAATATTTTTATGATTCCCTGACATTAATACATCCGGTACCTTCATACCACGAAAATCAGCCGGACGTGTATAATGAGGATGCTCTAATAAACCTGTACTAAACGAATCCTCTACTTGTGAAGCATGATTTCCTAGCACGCCTGGCAAGAGACGTACAACACTATCAGTAATAACCATAGAAGCTAATTCTCCGCCCGTTAATACATAGTCACCAATAGAAATCTCATCCGTTACGAGATGCTCACGAATTCGTTCGTCATACCCTTCATAATGCCCACATACAAAGATCAAATGTTCTTCCTCTGCAAGCTCTTCCGCTTTCTTCTGCGTAAATCTTTCGCCCTGCGGACACATTAAGACAACTCTTGGCTTACGCTCTGTCTCTTTCGTCAAATCTTCTACAGCATCAAAAATAGGCTGAGGAGTAAGCACCATACCAGCTCCTCCGCCGTAAGGATAATCGTCTACGCTATTATGCTTACTTGTTGTATAATCACGAAAGTTAACAACACGAAGGTTTACCGCTTCTTTTTCTTGTGCCTTCTTTAATATAGAAGATCCAAATACACCGGTAAACATGTCTGGGAACAACGTTAAAATATCAATTTTCATTATAGCAACCCTTCCATTACATGAATGGTTACTAATTTATTTTCAATATTAACTTGAAGTACAACGTCATCAATATAAGGAATTAAGAGATCTTGACCCTTCGGACGTTTAATCACCCAAACATCATTTGCACCAGGAGAGAGAATTTCTTTAATTGTCCCTAGCGCTTCTCCTTCTTCCGTTACAACGCTGCAACCAATAATTTCGTGATAGTAGTATTCACCTTCAGCAAGTTCGCCTAACTGCTCTTCTGGTACTTTTATTAAAGAACCTTTAAACTTCTCTACTTCATCTACATTGTTATATCCTTCAAATGTTAATAAATCGAATGTCTTATGTTGGCGATGAGAACTTACCTTCACCGGAAGGTAGTCTGTGTCTTTCTCATTCGATATGTATAGCGTGTTTCCTACTTTATATCGCTCTTCTGGAAAATCAGTACGAGAAATAACACGGATTTCTCCTCTTACGCCATGAGTATTTACAATTTTCCCTACGTTAAACCATTTTGTCATAAATAGTATGTCACCCCTGGTTTCTATATAAATTAAGCATCTCCATTTCATAGATGGAACATGCAATCTCTATTTAAATGTTAAAAAAGGGAGAGGAATAACTCCTCGCCCTTTTTACGTTTATTGAATTTCCAGTGTTACTTTTTCATCATTATGATGTCCCACTGAATACAAGAGCATTCGAATCGCTTTCGCAACTCTCCCTTGCTTTCCAATGACTTTTCCAACATCCTCAGGATGTACAGTTAATCGATACTTTATCTCTCCGTTGTAAAGTTCCTGTGTAACTTTTACATCTTCAGGATGATCGACAAGAGGCTTGACAATCGTCTCGACTAACTTCTTCATAGTCATTGCCTCAATTACTTACCTTGTTTAGATAAGTGGAATTTCTCCATGATACCTTGGTTAGAGAATAAGTTACGAACTGTATCAGATGGTTTAGCACCATTTCCTAACCATTTTAATGCTGCTTCTTCGTTGATCTTAACTTCAGCTGGTTGAGCAACTGGATTGTAAGTTCCGATTTCCTCAATGAAACGTCCGTCACGAGGAGAACGAGAATCTGCAACAACTACACGATAGAAAGGAGTTTTTTTAGCTCCCATACGTTTTAAACGAATTTTAACTGCCATTTATAAAGCACCTCCGAATTTATTTCACACAGATAATTATATTAGCAAAAAGACTATTGCTTTGTAAAGTATTTTTTCTTAACAGAGCCATCTTTTTTTCCTTACATGAATGGAAACTTCAATCCACCTAGTCCTTTTTTCTTGCCTTTTTGCATTCCCGTCATCGTCTTCATCATTTTTTTCATGTCATCGAATTGTTTGATTAGACGATTGATTTCTTGTACCGTTGTACCGCTACCTTTGGCAATGCGCTTTTTGCGACTAGCATTGATTATTTCCGGTTGTTCTCGTTCTAATTTAGTCATAGAACGAATAATTGCCTCAATATGCCCAATTTGTTTTTCATCAACTTGCGCATTTTTCAGCCCTTTAATTTTATTTGCACCAGGAAGCATTCCTAACAATTCATCAAGCGGCCCAAGTTGACGCACTTGTCCAAGTTGTTCTAGGAAATCGTCAAGCGTAAACGAAAGCGTACGCATTTTTTGCTCAAGTTCTTTTGCTTTCTCTTCATCAACTGTAGCTTGCGCTTTTTCAATTAATGTTAAGACATCGCCCATCCCTAAAATACGGGATGCCATACGCTCTGGATGGAACGCTTCAATTGCATCTAGTTTTTCACCCATACCAGCAAATTTAATCGGTGTGTTTGTTACAGCCTTAATAGATAATGCAGCACCACCGCGCGTATCACCATCTAATTTCGTTAATACAACACCTGTTAAACCTAACTGTTCATGGAAACTTTGCGCAACATTTACCGCGTCTTGTCCCGTCATCGCATCGACAACAAGGAAAATTTCATCCGGTTTCGCAACTTCTTTAACTTTCGCTAATTCATCCATTAGTTCTTCATCAATATGCAGGCGACCCGCTGTATCGATTAAAACATAATCGTGATGATCTTCTTTTGCTTTTGCAATCGCTTGTTTCGCAATTTCAACAGGACTTACTTGATCTCCTAAAGAAAATACAGGCATGTCCAATTGCTTCCCTAATGTTTCAAGCTGTTTAATTGCTGCTGGACGGTAAATATCCGCTGCAACAAGCATCGGTTTACGATTATGCTTTTTACGAAGCAAATTCGCAAGCTTACCTGTCGTCGTCGTTTTACCCGCACCTTGCAGACCAACCATCATAATAACAGTCGGTGGCTTATTAGCAACAGCAATTTTGCTTTGCTCTCCGCCCATAAGTTCTGTAAGTTCTTCCTGTACGATTTTAATTACTTGTTGTCCAGGTGTCAAACTTTTCATTACATCTTGTCCGACAGCACGCTCAGACACACGCTTTATAAAATCTTTTACTACTTTAAAGTTAACATCTGCTTCTAAAAGAGCCAGACGAACTTCTCTCATCATTTCTTTCACATCGGCTTCAGAAACTTTTCCTTTGCCGCGGATTTTTTGCATTGTCTGTTGAAGTCGGTCGGCTAATCCTTCAAATGCCATATTGCCGCCCTCCTAATCTAATTTTTCGATAGCTTCAACAACTTGTTTCATTTCTTCATTCACATGCTCTTCTTCGCTGATTAGCTGTTTTAGCTTTGCAACAAGTCGCTGTCGCTCTTGAAACTTTTGAAGTAATACTAATTTATCTTCATATTCTTCAAGCATCGCTTCAGTCCGTTTAATGTTATCATACACGGCTTGGCGACTTACATCAAATTCTTCCGCAATTTCACCAAGAGATAAATCATCTAGATAATAAAGCGACATATAACTTCTTTGTTTTTGCGTTAACAACGATTGATAAAAATCAAATAAATAGTTCATTCTCGTTGTTTTTTCGAGCATGTTGGATCATCCTTTGTTAAGTGATTTCCCTTTACATGAATTAGTTTACATGGAGTACAAAAGAGTGTCAAGTTTTTTTCTTAACATCATATATTTTTATAGAAAAAGAAGCGGAAATACCGCTTCTTTCGCTTATACTTCTTCTGTTTCTACTAAGTTCGCAAATAAACCATACACATATTGTTCTGGATCAAACTGCTGCAAGTCATCCATTTGCTCTCCTAATCCAACAAACTTCACCGGTACATCCATTTCGTTACGAATCGCTAATACAATACCACCTTTAGCAGTTCCATCTAACTTCGTTAAAACAATACCAGTAACATTCGTCGCCTCGCGGAATGTTTTCGCTTGGCTTAAACCGTTTTGTCCTGTTGTTGCATCAATAACAAGCAATACTTCATGAGGAGCACCTGGTACTTCACGCTCAATTACGCGCTTCACCTTCTCTAACTCTTTCATTAAGTTGACTTTATTTTGCAAGCGTCCTGCTGTGTCACATAGTAATACGTCTACCTTACGTGCTTTCGCAGCTTGTACAGCGTCATACATAACCGCCGCTGGATCAGAGCCAGATCCTTGTTTAATTACTTCTACACCAACGCGATCGCCCCATACTTCTAATTGTTCAATCGCTCCAGCACGGAATGTGTCTCCTGCCGCTAATAGGACAGACTTACCTTCTGATTTAAACTTATGTGCCAGTTTACCAATTGTCGTCGTTTTTCCTACACCGTTAACACCAACAAATAAAACAACCGTTAATCGGTCCTCTTGCATATTAATTTCGTTACTAAAATCGCTGTCGCCTTTGTAAATTCCTACTAACTTTTCTGAAATAACAGCTTGTACTTCTTTTGGATCTTGAATGTTACGGCGTTGCACTTCTTCTTTCAATTGATCAATTAATTCCATTACCGTCGCAACTCCGACATCTGCACCGATTAAGATTTCTTCTAGCTCTTCGAAGAAATCTTCATCCACTTTACGGTAACGATACACTAAATCATTCACTTTATCCGCAAATGAATTTCTCGTTTTTTCTAATCCTTGTTTAAATTTCTCAGTAACTGTATCCGTTTGTTTTGAAATTTTTTCTTTTAGTTTTTTAAAAAAACTCATACTTTCCCGTCCTTTCTATTCACTTGTAATAAGTTCTTCCCCGTCATCTAAACGAACCGAAACAAGTTTAGATACCCCTGATTCTTGCATTGTTACACCGTACAACACATCAGACTCTTCCATTGTACCTTTTCTATGTGTAATTACAATAAACTGCGTCTCATCACTGAATTTCTTTAAATACTGTGCAAAACGAGCTACATTCGCCTCATCAAGGGCCGCCTCTACCTCATCTAGTACACAGAACGGTACTGGGCGCACTTTTAAAATACCAAATAAAAGCGCAATTGCCGTTAAAGCACGCTCTCCACCTGAAAGTAAACCTAAGTTCTGCAATTTCTTCCCTGGCGGTTGCGCTACAATATCAATACCCGTATTTAGTAAATCCTCTGGATTGGTCATTACTAAATCCGCTCTACCGCCTCCAAATAATTCAGAGAATACCGATTGAAACTCCATTCGAATGCCTTCAAACGTAGTAGAAAAGCGTTTTTTCATTTCTTCATCCATTTCGGTAATAAGCTGGTGCAATGTCGTTTTCGCTTCTTCTAGGTCGTCTCTCTGCTCTAGTAAGAATGTATGACGCTCCGCTACACGTTCATATTCATCAATTGCCCCTAGGTTCACTGTACCTAACTCTTCTATGGATAATTTAATTAATTTTACTTTCTTACGTGCATCTTCTGCAGGCATTGTCATTGTATATTTTAGTTTTGCTGCTTCAAATGAAATCGTATATGTTTCACGCAAATGTTGTAATCTATTTTCCAACTCGACATCAAGTCGGTTTATTTTCACTTCTTGATCTTTCAACATTTCAAGAATATATTTATGTTTACCTGTCGTTTCTTTCAAATCGCGTTCTAAATGTTCTACTCTCTCTTGCAACGATATACGTTGTTCACGACGAGAGCGAATTAACTCTGAAGTTTGATTACGATCATACGCTTTCTTCTCAATCATATTCGTAATTTGCTCTTCACCACTTGAATTAGATGTCATTTCTTGTTTTAAGAACGCTAAATCCTCTTTCGTTTTTACAAGTGTCGCATCCGTTTCTTCTTTTTCCTTCGTCAATCGTTCAACTTTTTCTTTTTGATTAGATAAGCGTTGTTGCTTTTCAGCTGCCAGTACTTTTAACTCAGTCATTTCTTTTTGAACTTTTTCTTTCGAAGAATGTTGCTCACTTTTTTGTTTTGTTAAAGCTACAATTTTACTATCTAACTCAGTGATATCAGCTTGAAGATTCGTTAAAATCCCTTCTAACTCCTCTTTACGCCCTTGTATTTTTACTCGATCTTGTAAAAACCCTTCAATCTCTAAATCATAAATAGATAAGCGGTCATTAATACGATGTTCTTCTAATTCTAAACGATTAATCTCTTCTCTTAATTTCTGCTCATCTACACGCTCTGCTTCTACAGTTTGCCTTAGTTCGCGTATTTTCACTTCTTTTTCTTGAATCTCTTGTTTTACTGCTTTAACAAAGTTTTCTAACTTCGTTGTTTTTTCTTCCATATCAGTTAACTTGCGAGTCCACTCTTCTAGTTCACGTTGGCGTCCTAATAAAGAAGATTTCGCTTGTTTTACCGCCCCACCAGTCATAGAACCGCCAGGATTCACTACGTCACCATCGATTGTTACAATGCGATAACGGTATTGCAGTTGTTTCGCTAACTCATTTGCTCCGCGTAAATCTTTCGCAACAATAACAGTTCCTAATAAATTTGAAACTACATTTTCATATTTATTGTTGTACTGCACAAGTTCTGCCGCCACACCTACAAACGATGGGTGTTGATTTACAATACGTAATTGCTCAAATGATAACGATCTGCTTTTAATAACAGCTTGCGGTAAAAACGTTGCACGTCCATGTTTATTTTGCTTTAAAAATGCAATCGCATTACGAGCATGTTCCTCTGTTTGTACAACAATATGCTGCATTGCTGCACCTAGAGCGATTTCCATTGCAACTTCATATTCTTTCGGTACCGTTAACAGTTCCGCAACAGCACCCTCGATACCTTGCAACCTATTTTCTCTAGCTTTCAATACTTCACGTACACCTTGATAGAAGCCAGAATAATCTTCTTGCATCTCTTCAAGCATTTCTTTTCGAGAACGTGCCTGTTGCACAAATTGATATGCTTGATACAGTTTTGTTTCATTTTCACTATACTGCGCCTTACATTTCCCAAGCGCCGCCTCTGTCTTCTGTATGTTCGAGATAATGCCAGCTACTTTTTCTTTCACTTGTTCGTAACTTTCTACAAGTTTCGTCTTTTTCGCTGTAATTTCCATACGCATTTCTACATATTTCGCATTTTCTTCATCCAGACGCTCGTTTTTAGACGTTTGCTGTTTAGATTGTTCTTCGATCATAGATAATTCATTACGATGACTAGCTTGTTGATTTAAAAGTTCAATATAGTCACCTTTTAAATTCTCAATCTGTTCCTCTAAATTGTCAGCAAAAGTAGCAAGCAATTGCTCATTATCATGCAATTTTTGCTCCAACTCTTTTACTTCATTCACAAATTGCATTAAAGCTTCTGTACTTGACTCAATTTCACCATCATAACTTTTAGCTTTCTCTGTTAATTCAACAATTAACTGCTCAAGTTGCGCACAATGCGTCGTAGCATTTTGCTTTCTCTCTTTTAGCAACTCACGCTGCCCTTCTAGTTTTTCTAGCTCTTTACTAGAAAGAAGAAGTACTTCTTGTAACGAGTCTACAGACTCATCTACGGCTTGTAATTGTCCTCGTAATTCCTCAAGCTCTTCTTCACTTTTTTGTAAATTCGTTGACATTTTAACTTCTTCGTTTTTATTATGCCCAAACTGATTTCGAAGCGCTTCCCATTTCTCATGCAATTCTTCAATTTCATGGACAATAAGCGCCGCTTCTACTTTCTCTAATTCTTCTTTATTTTCGAGATAATCTTTCGCAATAGAAGCTTGTCTTTCTAAAGGTTCTACTTGACTACTTAATTCATGAATTATATCTTGTACACGATTTAAGTTTTCTTGTGTTTCTGCTAATTTCCCTTCAGCTTTCTTTTTGCGAAGTTTGTATTTCAGTACACCTGCCGCTTCTTCAAATACACCTCGACGCTCTTCTGACTTACTACTTAAAATCTCTTCCACTTTCCCCTGGCTAATAATTGAAAAAGCTTCTCTTCCCATACCAGAGTCCATAAATAAATCGATAATATCTTTCAATCTACATGATTGTTTATTAATATAAAAATCACTATCACCTGAACGAGATACACGACGTGTTACACACACCTCATTGTATTCAATTGGTAACCGTTGATCTTCATTATTTAAAGTTATTGTTACTTCAGCAACATTAACTGCTCTCCTCGTATCACTACCTGCAAAAATAATATCCTCCATCTTTGCACCACGTAATGATTTTGCAGATTGTTCACCAAGTACCCAGCGAATTGCATCAGTAATATTACTTTTCCCGCTTCCATTAGGTCCTACTACAGAAGTTACACCTGGGACAAAATCAACAGATACACGCTCAGCAAAAGACTTAAACCCTGCTATTTCTAATCTTTTTAAAAACACGAAAGGCCTTCCTCCTATTCTCCGTCGTTATAAATGTTCTCTATACAAAAACAAGCTATTATACGGATTTACTTTCTTTTTATTTACAAAAAAAAGAAAGTTTCATTCTATGCATAAGGAATCCCCCTCATTCAAAGGGGGATTCCTTATAGTTGTTCTTTTAATTTTTTTAATGCTTCTGCAGCAGCTTGTTGCTCTGCTTCTTTTTTCGACTTACCACTACCAAGACCTAAAGCTACGTTATTTAACGTAACACGTGACACAAATTCTCGATTGTGAGCTGGTCCTTTTTCTTGCAAAATTTGATACTCAACATTACCACTACCATCACGCTGAATCAATTCTTGTAACTGACTCTTATAATCCATCACATGAGAAAAAGCACCTTCATTAATTTTCGGATATACAATTTCTTTTAAGAATTCCCAAACTGTTTCTAGCCCTTGATCAAGATAAAGGGCACCAATAAACGCTTCAAAGACATCCGCTAATAAAGCTGGTCGTTCACGTCCACCTGTCATTTCTTCACCTTTTCCTAATAAAACTAGGCTACCAAATGACAATTCGTTCGCAAAACGAACAAGAGATGGCTCACATACAATAGCTGCACGTAGTTTTGTTAACTCTCCTTCGCTCATTGTCGGATATTTTTGAAACAGATACTGCGATACAGTTAGTTCCAATACTGCATCTCCAAGGAATTCAAGACGCTCATTATCTTCATGCGGTTTTTTTCGATGCTCATTCACATACGATGAATGCGTAAATGCTTGAATCAATAATTTTTCATCAGTAAACGTAATACCTATCTTTTCTTGAAATACTTTAAATGCTTCACGATATTTTGTTTCGTATTTTTTTTCTCTATGTTTTCGGTACGGCATAGGTCCCTCCAGATATAAGCCGAGAAGCCCCGCTAAAAAACGGGACTTCACTTAAGCATTATAGATGACTCTCTATGTAAGTCACAGCATCGCCAACAGTAGCAATCTTTTCAGCATCTTCATCAGAAATTTCCATTTCGAATTCATCTTCCAATTGCATTACAAGTTCTACTACATCTAGGGAGTCTGCGCCTAAATCTTCTTTAAAGCTCGCAGCTGGTACTACTTCAGTTTCTTCTACACCTAAACGATCAACGATGATTTTTGTTACACGCTCTAAAACATCTGCCATTCCATTCACCTCCCCTCAAATATTATATTAAATATTGTCCAAAAAAACTAGTTGAAATCGATTCTTTTATTACATTACCATTCCGCCATCAACATTTAGCGTTTGTCCTGTAATATATTTGCTTTGATCAGAAGCGAAAAATGTTACCGTATTTGCGATATCTTGTGCTTCACCAAACTGAGCTGCAGGAATTAACTTTAACATTTCAGCTTTTATATTTTCATCTAATACATCCGTCATATCAGTCGCAATAAACCCTGGAGCAATTGCATTCACTGTAATATTTCGGCTCGCTAATTCTTTCGCTGATGTTTTTGTTAATCCAATTACACCAGCTTTAGCAGCTACATAATTCGCTTGTCCTGGGTTTCCTGTTACTCCGACAACAGAAGCGATATTAACAATACGTCCATGACGTTGACGCATCATATAACGAGATACTGCCTTCGTACATAAGAATACACCTTTTAAGTTTGTATTAATAACTGTATCCCATTCTTCTTCTTTCATACGCATTAATAAATTATCTTTTGTTACACCAGCATTATTTACAAGAATATCAACTTGTCCAAATGTATCTACTGTTTGTTTCACCATATTTGTAACATCATCAGCATTTGCAACGTCTGCTCTTACTGCAATTGCATCCGAACCTAATTTCTTAATTTCATCAACTACTTCATTTGCCTTTTGTTCATTACCAGCATAATTTACTACTACATTTGCCCCTTGTTTCGCTAAATCGATCGCAATCGCGCGACCAATTCCACGTGAAGCGCCAGTTACTAATGCTACCTTCCCTTTTAACATCAGTTTTCTCCTCTCAAATTTGAAATGGTATCTTTTAATGTCTCTTCATCGTATATCGCATATGCTTTCACTGATGAATCAATTGACTTCATAAGTCCAGCAAGTACTTTTCCAGGTCCAATTTCAATAAATGTATCTACTCCCTGCTTCACCATACATTCAATAGACGGGTACCATAATACAGGCGAATAAAGCTGTTCGATTAACTTTTCTTGAATGTCTGCACCACTTGTAATAACATCCGCCGTAACATTTGCAATAACAGGAATATTCGTGTCATGAATTGTAATTTCATTTAAAACACTTTGGAACTTCTCAGCTGCCGGCTTCATAAGTGACGAATGGAATGGCCCACTTACTTTTAGTGGAATTGCTCTCTTTGCACCATTTTCTTTCGCTCTTTGAGAAGCAATCTCTACTCCTTGCTTCGTTCCAGAAATCACAAGTTGCTTCGTACTATTCATATTAGCGATTTGCACTGCATATCCTTCACTTGTTACTTCTTCTGTAACTTGTTTCAGCATATGTGGATCAGCACCTAATATAGCCGCCATTGCACCTTCCCCGCCTGGAACAGCTTCTTCCATATATTCCCCGCGTTTCCTTACAGCATATACAGCATCTTCAAAAGTTAATGCACCAGCCGCTACAAGAGCGCTATATTCACCTAAACTATGACCAGCGACAAAGTCAGGTGTAATGTCATACTCTTTTAAAGCTGTCAAAACAGCAAAACTCGTTGTTAATAATGCAGGCTGCGCATTTGTTGTTAATGTAAGCTTTTCCTGCGGCCCTTCAAAAATCACTTCCGAAAGTGAATCTTGCAACACCTCATCTGCTTTTGCAAACACTTTTGCAACCTCTTTATTATTCTCTGCTAATTGTTTACCCATTCCAACTGCCTGTGAACCTTGGCCCGGAAAAAGAAATGCTATTTTTCCCATTTCAAATCCTCCTCTTATTGGAGTGGCTCTTTCTCCATTACGTTTGAAATCGTAGGAATTACTTCTTTCGCTACCATTTCTCTCGTTTGACGAATCGCACTAAATATCGACTGGTCATTAGAAGAACCGTGAGCCTTAATGACAGGTGCTTTCAATCCAAATAATGCAGCTCCCCCATACTCCGAATAATCCATTTTATCTTTTAATACCATAAGTTTTGGCTTTAATACTGCCGCTGCTAATTTACTCGTAAACGAACTCATTAGTTGTTCTTTCAACATAGAGAATAGCGCAAGTGCTGTTCCCTCTAATGATTTCAACGCTACATTCCCTGTAAAACCATCACATACAACAACATCTGCTACACCTTGCAATAAATCTCTTGATTCAACGTTCCCAACGAAATTAATTGGCGCATCCTTAAGCATTGCAAATACTTGCTTTGAAAGCTCGTTTCCTTTTCCATCCTCTGTTCCAACGTTTAATAGTCCAACGCGAGGATTTTCAATTCCTCTTACCTTCTCAGCGTAAACAGATCCCATTACTGCATATTGATATAAATGAATTGGTTTTGCATCAACATTTGCTCCAACATCTAACATAACAAAACCTTTTCCATCAACAGTTGGCATTGTAGGTGATAAAGCTGGTCGTTCAATTCCTTCCATACGACCGACAACAAATAATCCAGCTGCCATTAAAGCTCCTGTACTACCTGCGGATATACAAGCGTCTGCTTCTCCATCCTTTACTTGCTGTGCCGCAAGTACCATTGAAGCTTGTTTTTTTCGACGAACCGCTCTTACTGGTTCCTCCGTCGATTCTATTTTTTCGTCTGTATGAAGAATAGTAATTCGTTCATCACTCGTTAAGTATTGACGAATTTCCTCTTCTTTCCCTACTAACGTAATATGTAAATCAGAATATTCCTTAATAGCTTTCATTGCCCCTAATACTACAGCCTTTGGAGCGTGATCTCCACCCATTGCATCTATTGCGATTTTCATAAGTTGTTACCTTCCTCACTATAATTACTAGATCGATACATTTCAAAAGTGCCTGTAAAAACAAGTTCTTCTCCAACGAAGCTACGCACTTTGACAACCGTCCGTCCCTTATCATTCTCTACATCTTCAACGCGCGCTTTTGCAACAACACGCTCTCCTAATTTTACAGGGCGAATGTAGCGAATGGTAGACTTTGCAGTTAAAGCTAATTCTTCATCAATAACCGCAACAGCTAGTGAGTTTGCTTGCGCAAACAGATGATGCCCACGGGCAATTTGATTTCTTTTAAATACATGTTCTACCTTCACTTCAAAGATAGAGATTGCATGTCTATCTAATTCAATGTCAATAATTTCTCCAACAACCTCTTCTAGCGGTAAAGATTTTACATCTTCTTCATGTTGCTTTGTAGCTACATGTTTAATTCTCTCTCTTAATTCAGGAATAGACAATTCCATACGATCAAGTCGTACTGTTTGTATACTCACTTGAAATTTTTCCGCTAAATCTTCATCTGTAATAAAAGGATTTGATTCGATTGTTTGTTGTAATAACTCTTGTCTTTCTTTTTTACTTCTTCTTTTTTTCATACCGCACCATCCATTTTTATGACTAGGTACTAACAGTAGTATATAATCATTAAAAGTAGAATGCAACAAAAATTTTTGTTGACTCCCTTTAATCGAGCTTCTCTCCTTGGAACACACCTGTCCCATCAAGATACGTACGCAAGGCAGCGTACTGATCATTGTGCCAAAACGCTTCTGAATCTACTAGTATCGCCGCATCTTGCCTTGCTGTTTCTAACGCTCGATAATCGTGTACCATGTCAGCAACCTTAAATTCTGGTAAGCCACTTTGCTTACTCCCAAAGAAATCTCCAGGACCTCGTAATTCTAAATCTTTTTCTGACAATACAAATCCATCATTTGTTTCAGTCATTATGCGCATTCTTTCTTTTCCTGTTTCCGATTTAGGGTCTGCTATTAATAAACAATATGATTGTTCACTACCACGCCCGACACGTCCTCTAAGCTGATGAAGCTGCGATAAACCGAAACGTTCTGCATCATAAATAACCATCACAGTCGCATTCGGTACGTTCACACCCACCTCAACAACTGTTGTCGATACAAGAATTTGCACTTTATTTTCACTAAACTGTCCCATTATCTCTTCTTTTTCCTGAGACGATAATCTCCCATGCATCAATCCAACTTGGCATTTCCCTTGGTAATGATGCGTCAACATACTATGTAAGTCGATAGCATTTTGCACATCAAGTTTCTCAGATTCTTCAATTAGAGGACAAATAACGTATGCCTGTCTTCCTTTTTTTATTTCCTTCTCAACAAAACCGAGGACGCGATCTAACATATCATGCTTTGCCCAGTATGTTTCAATCACCTTTCTACCTGCTGGCATCTCATCGATTATCGAAACATCCATCTCTCCAAACGCAGTAATTGCTAGCGTACGCGGAATTGGTGTCGCTGTCATAAATAATACATCTGGACTTTCACCTTTCTCCCGTAAAACTCGGCGCTGCGCTACACCAAATCGATGCTGTTCATCTGTAATAACGAGACCCAACCTATGAAATATAACTTCATCTTGAATTAAAGCGTGCGTTCCAACAAGAATATCTATTTCTCCTTGTTCTAACTTCGCTAAAATTTCTCGGCGTCTCGCACCTTTAACAGAACTTGTTAGCAGTTCCACTTTCATACCAAAATGCGAAAACGTTTCAGCAAGCGATTGATAATGTTGCTCAGCTAAAATTTCTGTAGGAACCATTAAAGCACCTTGATAATGAGCTAATTTCGATGCATAAAGGCCAATCGCAGCAACAACTGTTTTCCCAGAACCAACGTCACCTTGTAATAGTCGGTTCATCCGATAAGGGGATGTCATATCTTTTAAAATTTCATCTACAACTCGGCGCTGCGCACCCGTTAACGGAAACGGCAGTGCATCGATAAATTCTTGTAATTCTACTGACGAAATCTCTTTCTTCGTCCCTTTTGAATTTTCCCTCTCCATTTTCCTCAGCGTTTGCATTTTCAGCTGAAATAAGAAAAATTCCTCATATACAAAACGGCGACGCGCTTGCTTTAAATCCTCCTGTCCTACCGGAAAATGCAAGGCCCTAAGTGCTTCATATCTTGGTAATAATTTATATCGACCTAACAAACCATCCGGTAACACTTCGACTATAGAATCTCCATATTCCTTTAACGCTTGAGCAATAAAACGACGCATCTGTTTTACTGTAAGTTTCCCCTTTACTGAGTAAACAGGCTCCACTTCTTGTTGACGTACAACTGGCCCAAAATGAAGTTCTGATACAGCAATTGTTTGACGATGTTGATCCCATTTACCAGTAATCGTTACCGTTTCATCTAACGTTAATTTTTGCTTATAGTAAGGCCTATTAAAACATACCGCCGTAATTAAATAACGACCGACGAGAACACGAACTGTTAGACGCGATTTCTTCTTACCATAATATTGCAGCAAAGGAGCACTATGAACCTTCCCTTCAACCGTTACACGTTCATCATGCTTTACTTCAGCAAGATCTTTCATTGCATAATCTTCATAACGGTACGGAAAATGTTCTAATAGATGCGAAACTGTATAAATCCCCATCTCATGTAGTAATTCAGATGTTTCTCCTCCGATCCCCTTTACATCCGTAACAGGAACTTGTACAACATCATTCAAGATTCTCACACCCCGTCACATTATTTTCTTTATTGCATTCTATTTGAGTATCAATTAGCATCTGTAATCGCTCTCTTTCACCTTATATATTCTATCATAGGCATTCTAAGAGAAACTACTCAAATCCCTTATATAAAACAAGTAAAAAAGAGCCTCACTATTAGCAGCAAGGCTCTTTTCTCTCTTCAATATGCTAGCCTTTTGAATAAAAACTAGTAATAAACTTCATATTACTACTTCTTATCCATTAGCAAGTAAGTAATCCATTTATTTTCAAAACGAATCTTATCTTATTCTACAGAGAAGATGAAAGAATACACTGGTTGGTTTCCAGCATGCACTTCTACTTCTGCATCTTCAAATTTCTCTTCTACAAATTCAACTAACTCCGCTACTTCTTCGTCAGTTGCATCTTCACCTTGTAGAATCGTTACGATTTCAGAATCTTCATCAATAAGCGCTTCTAGTAATTGCTTCGCAGCTCCTACTTTTTCAGCATTTGTAGATACAATTTTCCCATCTGCAATACACATGAAGTCATCTTTTTGAATTGCTACACCATCAATTTCCGTATCACGTACAGCATACGTAATTTGACCTGTTTTCACATGAGATAAAGCTTCTTGCATGTTTTCTTCATTCTCTTCTAACGTTCCAACTGGGTTAAATGCTAACATTGCTGCCATACCTTGAGGAACTGTTTTCGAACGAACAACAATAACTTCTTGATCTACAACTGATGCCGCTTGTTCTGCTGCCATTACAATATTTCCGTTATTCGGTAAAATAATGATTTTTTCAGCATTTGCTTCTTCAATTGCCTTCACGATATCCTCCGTACTTGGATTCATCGTTTGACCACCTTCGATAACTTTCGTTGCACCGATGCTCTCAAATAAAGTTTTAATACCAGACCCCATTGCCACAGTTACGATACCATATGGTTGTTTTTCTTTCGATTGAGCTGGCTGTTCAGGAACCATAGCAGGTTCATCTAATAAAGCAGTATGCTGTTCACGCATATTTTCTACTTTAATCTTAATTAAACTACCGTATTTTTGCCCGTAGTTCATAGCGTCTCCAGGATGTTCTGCGTGGATATGAACTTTTACAATTTCATCATCAGACACAACTAGTAGAGAATCACCATATACACTAATATCTTCACGGAATTTTTGTTCAGAGAAATTATGCTCTTTCACCTTTTCAGCCTCTAATTTCACCATGAACTCCGTACAATATCCATACTTAATATCTTCTGTACTCAATTGGCTTTGTACACTACGGTGATGTTCTGCGCGTACCATCTCATTCATAGATGTTTGCGTCGGTGCATCAGAAGAAATCGTTTCTCCTTTTAAGTCAGCTAAAAATCCTTCGTATACCACTACAAGACCTTTACCACCGCTATCTACAACGCCAACTTGTTTTAATACAGGTAATAAATCTGGCGTACGATTTAACGATGCGTTTGCTTCTTTCACAACGTCTTCCATAAACAAAACAAAGTCGCGCTGTTTTTTCGCAACTGTCACTGCATATTTACCCGTTTCTCTTGCAACCGTTAAAATCGTTCCTTCAATCGGTTTCATAACCGCTTTATAAGCCGCCTCTACTCCAGCTTCTAGTGCTGCAGCAAAATCAACTGTTGTTAACTCTTCTTTTTGTTCAATGGATTTAGAAAAACCACGGAACAACTGAGATAGAATAACTCCAGAGTTACCACGAGCTCCCATTAATAATCCTTTGGCTAAACTTACGCCGACTTTACCAGCATGCTGTGAAGGATTTGCTTTCACTTCACGCGCACCTGAAGTCATAGATAAGTTCATGTTTGTACCGGTATCGCCATCTGGAACTGGAAATACGTTTAATGCATCAACAAGCTGAACATTATTTGTTAAATTATTCGCTCCTTGCATGATCATTTGTGATAAACGTTTTCCATCAATTTTTTGAATTGACACAGATTTTCCTCCTTAATGCACATTACAAGTTTATTACTTTAACTCCTTGTACGTAGATGTTTACAGAATCTACTGCTAGTCCTACAGTTTGATCTAATGTATATTTCACTTTCGTCTGCACATTATGTGCCACTTCTGAAATTTTCGTACCATAGCTCACAATAATATACATATCAATATGTACTTCATCTTCATCTTTACGAACAATAACACCTCTAGTGAAGTTTTCTTTTCGTAAAATGTCTGTTAATCCATCTTTTAACTGATTTTTTGATGCCATACCTACGATACCGTAGCAATCTACCGCGGCACCTCCAGCAATTGTTGCAATTACATCTGTACTAATATCAATTTGACCGTACTTCGTTTTAATTTCAATTGACATCTCGTTTCCCCCTTCATAAATGGTGAAAGTGAGCTAGACTACTTTAGTTACTATCATATAATCTTTTTAAAGAAAATTCCATCGTTCTTTCTTTTCACTCTCATATTTTATGTTTTAAATTACACTTTTTTATGATGAGCAAAATAGTCCATTGTTATTATACAACATGTACCACTATAATATGTCAAGCAATTTTTATGGATTTCAACTTTTCTTCATTGACATATAGTGTCAAGTAAATTTTCTTGATTTCTTTTTTCTACGGTGTTGCATTCTCTTTTTAGTTGTGTTAAATTATAGTAGTGTTTTTAGCATCGCATAAAAGACTAACATTGAAAAATTACGTATGGTAAGGTATCAAGGGAGGGAAATATAAATGGCTCGTGTTTGTGCTATTACTGGAAGAAAAGCTCGTTCTGGTAACTCTCGTTCTCACGCAATGAACGCTACAAAACGTAAGTGGGGCGCTAACCTTCAAAAAGTTCGCGTACGCATCGACGGAAAAGTTCAACGTGTTTACGTTTCTGCTAGAGCATTAAAATCTGGCAAAATCGAACGTGTTTAATAATAAAAAAAAGAGCCGATAGGCTCTTTTTTTACTATAACAATGGAAAAAGCACCGGTGATAGGTGCTTTTTTTAATCTTTTTTGAAGGTATTTAACATTGCACGAACAATTCCACCAAGAAATTTAGGTAACTTAATTGTATAAAATCTCATGGTTTCCCTCCTAATCCCCATTACTCCACTTGGTCACTATATGATGTAAGGAGCAAAATTGTTTCTTCAATCAGTGCTTCTTATCAACATTAATATGCCAGAAGTAAATGAAAAAGTACCTTTTTCCTCAACGAGTTCGTTACTAATACAAAGCGTTGATCCCCACTCTATTGTTTTATTAGTAAGAGGGTACTTAAAACCAAACAATGTAATCCCTTCCACTATTTCAGTAACTGGTACAAAAGATACATAAGGAAAATTTTTATTTTCTTCAATTATATGTGTACCCACTTTTTTAACTGTTATTTCATTTTTATTGTCCACAATACACATTTCTATCTCTACTTCTAACCCTTTTAAAAGCATTTGTATATTTGCCAAACCGTGATCAAGCCTTCCACCGGTAGCACCAAAAATACGAATTAGTGCCGGCTTCTGTCCTAATGCCCAGTTGATTGCAATTTCTAAATCCGTTTGATCTTTTTCCCGCGGAACAATATGTAATTCGTTCGTTTGCTGTCCCATCCATACTAATT
This sequence comes from Bacillus sp. L_1B0_5, assembly GCF_000836715.1. Lineage (NCBI taxonomy): Bacteria > Bacillati > Bacillota > Bacilli > Caryophanales > Bacillaceae > Bacillus > Bacillus sp. L_1B0_5. Next base: position 76,047 of record NZ_JXIS01000087.1, read on the forward strand.
CTTCTTCAGTAACTGAATCGTAATCTCCAAACGCAACAGCCGGGGTAATCCCTTTCTTTAATAGACGGTATACTCCCCTATCAACCGCTGCCCACACTACTTCCTCATTCTCATATCGAGCAAAATCTGCGCAATATTCCAAAGGTCCTCCTGCCAAAATATGAATAATCATTTTTTCTTCCCCTTCCATTGTAAAAAGGCAATCTGCCATTCGGTAGATTGCCTTTTTACATATTTTTACCCTATCCTATAAATACCTTACTAGGATAAAGTGAAACTTTAATCAGTGGGGGTTTTGTTCATCCCCACTGATTATTAGTTGAACCAATCGGGCTTTTACGGGCAGTTGATCCCCCACCTAACTTCTTTGCTTTCGCTGAATTTTGAGGTGGGGGTCTTACTGCCCATTAA
>NZ_JXIS01000088.1:0-7639 GCF_000836715.1 Bacillus sp. L_1B0_5
TTTGAATATGTTTTCTTTTTCCATCCTGATCACGCACCTTTTTTAAGTAGTAATACCAGTATGGCCAAGTTTGAAAGAATATTTTCAAATCATTTAGCTTTTTTGCACCAGAACCTTCGTTTTAGGTGAATATTATAAAAAATACATTTAATGAAATAAATGGATTATAAGAGAAAAAATGTATATATGAAAATAGTAATGCTTGCAATATTGTGAGGAGTGAGTGGAAATATCCAACTTACTCCTCACAAATAGTAATCGCCTCACGTAAACGAGAAATTCCTTCCTCAATTTGATACCTATTCACTTTACCATAAGATAAACGAATGTAACCATTTTTTGCACCGAAGATACTTCCTGGCATAAAGGCGATTTCGTTTTTTAAGCTTTGCATAATAAGTTGTTTTTCATTAATAGGTTTGTTTAATTTCCCCCATATGTACATACCGCCGTTTGGGTTCGAGAAAGAGATTTTATCTTGTAGTTGTTCGTTCAGAGCACGTACGATAATGTCTCTTTTTTCTCCTAGTTGCTTGCGTAAAGGCTCTATATGAGACTGAAATGGTATTGTTTCAAAAAATTGTTGTATAAGCCACTGTGGGAATATGCTCATTCCCAACTCCATTTGATTTCGTGCATCTGCTAATCGTTCTACTACAGACTGCGGAGCGACAAGCCAGCCAATACGTAGACCGGGTGCAATCATCTTTGATAGGGAATGTATATAAATCACTGTTCCGTTTTCATCAATGGATTTTAAAGTAGGGCAAGGTTGTTTCTTTTCTAAAGTAAGTAAACTGGATGGATCATCTTCAACGATTGCAATTCGTAAGTCTGCACAAAGCGATAACAGTTTTTTTCTACGGTTTGGACGTAACATTGTTCCAGTAGGGTTTTGAAAATTCGGATTTAAAAAGATCATTTTAATACGGTGCTTTCTATATAATTCTTGCACGTCATTCGGGTTAATACCGTGCTCATCGACAGGTAATGGGAAAATACGAATACCTGCTGATTGGAATAATGGTAATGAATAACAATGGGAAGGGCTTTCGAAAGCGACAGCATCACCTGGATTTAATAAGCATTGTACGATAAGGTGAAGTGCTTGTTGTGCGCCTGATGTAATCATAATAGATTGTTCGGTCGCTTTCACTTTTAGATAGTCCTTCATATATTTTACTACCGTTTGCCTTAGCGGAAGATAGCCTTGCGGGTGATCATAACTTAATGATTGTGTTAACGGCTGTTCACGTAGAATGGCTTGTAGTTGTTCATGAGGAAAGAGATTACAACCGAGCTCTCCGCTTGCGAAATCAATCATATTTTCATTTTGCTGTACTTGTGCCCGAATATGGCGAAGTAACGGTAAGTTTGGCGAAAAAGTACCACCCTCCACGAAACTTTTCCAGTTCGGCGTTAATGTAGGAGAAACGCCCCACATATGTGTACTAACACGTGTACCTCTACCGGTTGTACTTTCTACAATCCCCATAGCGCGAAGTTCGTTATAAGCAATCGTTACTGTACTTCGGTTTACATGTAAATGCGTAGCTAATTTTCGTTCTGAAGGGAGTAAGCTACCAGGAGGGAGCTCTCCGTATGTAATACGTCTTTCAATAAAGTCAATAACTTGCTGATAAATCGGGATTTTGCAGTCATTATCTAATTTTCATTCCATAAAAATGCCTCCCTATTTTTTAACTATTTCAATTATAACGAATTGGCTGGATATAAAAACAACCAATTGGCTGTTTTTGTAACCAACCAATTTTACTATACTAAATATGGAAGGAGGAGATATAAATGATTGTAAGTAGAGAAAATGATTCGATAATGAAGGAAGCTATCTCTGCAACAGGTGTTGGAATCTCTTGTGGTACGTGTGGCGAGCTTGTTCAAGGTTGCATTAATGATCAAAATTTTATGATCACATTTCCTATACCTCTATATGCTAGTGCTGAAGCCAGATTTGTAAGGGGAGGGAAAATAAGTATAATCCCTGGTTATAAAAATAAAGCTGCAAAAGCTGCCGAAATATTAGTAGACTCATTAAGAAAATTGGGTATAGTCGATAAGGAACTAGGAATTACAATTAAAATTGAGTCGGAATTAATGGAAGGAAAAGGGATGGCTAGTAGTACAGCTGACATTATAGCGGTTTGTCGGGCTATTTCAAATCTATGTAACTATCCTATCGGACCTTGGGAAATATCAAATATTTGTACATCTATTGAACCATCTGATGGTGTAATGTATCAATCATCGGTAGTATATGACTTTTTTAAGGGGAGGTTACTTGAGGATATTGGACCTTTAATGTCAATGCGATTGGTTATCGTTGATAATGGAGAAGCGGTAGATACAGTTAATTTTAAACGGGTACCGTATACACCAAAGGAGATGAAACAAGTCTTGGAAGCTTACCGCTTAGCGACTTGCGCGATTAAAAGTAAAGATATTGAATTGTTGGGGCGTGCTACTACAATAAGTGCCAAGGTTAATCAACGTAGACATTTTAAAAAAGAATTCAATGATATTATGAATATCTTTCCTGAATTAGGGGCACATGGAATATCGGTAGCCCATAGTGGTTCCATTCTTTCTTTATTGTTTGATGCGAATGATGATATGAAAATTGAGCATGCAAAAAATCGTATATCAATGATGTTTCCAGAAGCAACGATTAGAGAAATTACTATCTAAAGAAATTAAGGTAAGCAGCATACATAAATGTAAATGGGGTGTGTAAAATGGTTCGAAAATTATATCTCCAAGATCCATATCTTCAGGAATGTAACGCCATTATAACAAAAATAGAAGATAATAAAATCTTTTTGAATCAAACTGTTTTTTATCCAGAAGGTGGAGGACAGATTGGAGATCAAGGATGGATTGAGGGAAATGAGGTAATTGATACACAAAAGACGGGAGGAAATCTGTTTTATCATTCTAATTTTCCAATCATTAAGGTGGGTTCAGAAGTAGCACATATTTTAAAAGAGCCGGTAAAGGGACTACGTGAAGGAATGGAAGTTAAGGCAAAAATCAATTGGGAAAGACGCCACATGTTGATGAGAATGCATGCTGCGGCACATTTAGTTTATTATTATACATTTCAAGTTTTTGGGGAGATGTATGTGAAAGGTTGTCATATTGCAGAAGATAGGGCTCGATTTGATTTTTATAGTCCTGATAAACGTCTTGATCGTGAAGGGTTAGATAAAGTAGAAGAGTTCGCAAATTTAATCGTTACAGATAATATTCCCATTAAAAATATCCCATTAAATGAGGAACCAGAAGCAATCAATTGGATTTGTGGTGATATGCATATTCCATGCGGTGGTACACATGTTAGACAGACTGGAGATATTGGAGAAATTTCTGTAAGAAGAAACTCGAGAGGGAAAAATTTGGAGCGTATGTATTTAGAAATCGGCGGGGGAGATTCATTTAAATAATTCCGAACGATTAGTATCCGTTTCCATTTACGCAGCAGCGGTAATTCCTGTAAAAGCATTGAGGGATGCTTTGGGAGATGTGAAAAGGAAGTAGTTTATCAACATTCCCTGTTTAGCCGTGAGAAATGCTTGTAACTGTTGGCCCATCCTTGTACTGTATTTCCATTGTAGGTGGAGGATGCATCTTATTATCAGGAATTTTAGAAGTAATATTGGAAAAGAAAGAAGATTATTGAAATCGTATTAGGGATCTTATTATTAACATGTAGTTTTGATAGAAAGTATAAAATAGAAAGAGGTAGTAATGATGCTAAGAGAAAACATAGTAGATGCGATTGGAAACACGCCGTTAGTACAACTTCAATTAGATTCGTCAGCTAGAGGGAACGTCTTTGCAAAATTAGAAATGCTAAATCCTTTTGGGATGAAGGATCGTGCCGCAAAGCAAGTCATTTTAGAGGCCAAAAAGAATGGAGTTTTAAAAGATGGTGCTCCAATTATTGAAAGTTCTTCGGGGACCATGGCATTGGGACTTGCAATGGTTGGAACTTATTTAGGGCATCCGGTTCATATTGTAACGGACAAACGTACGGATCAAATGACTCTTGCAAAATTAAAATCACTTGGTTGTAAATTGGAAATAGTTACAGAAATGACGCATTTAGGATGGCAAAGTGCTCGTCTTGATAGACTAGAAGAAATTCTTAAGGAGAATAAAGAAGCATTCTGTCCTCGTCAGTATGAAAATTCTGATAACCCCAATGCCTATGAGTCATTGGCGGATGAAGCTCTTGAAGAGCTAGGACATATAGATATTTTAGTAGCTTCTGTAGGAAGTGGGGGATCACTTTGTGGCACGGCACGAGCTTTAAAAAAAGCGAATCCTGACTTACGTGTTGTAGCAGTAGATGCGGTAGGAAGTGTTATTTTTAATCAACCAGATATTCCAGGGCGTTTACAAGGAGGACATGGAAATAGTGTAATTCCAAAAAATGTAGATTTCTCAATAATTGATGAAGTTCATTGGTTAAACGATGAAGAATGTTATGCAGCTAATTTAGAATTAGCTAAGTGTGAAAAGCTATTTGCAGGTAATAGCTCAGCGGCATCATATGCAGTTTCACGATTTTTAAGTAGTAGATGTTCAGAAGAAACGAATATTCTAACTATCTTTCCAGATAGAGGGGATCGCTATTATAAAACAGTTTATAATGAGGAATATCGTAAAGAAAAGGGTATGACTAATCTTAACCTACACAAACAACCTAAAAAAGTTTCTTATGGCATGACGGTGACTTCCTGGTCTTATGCTAGTTTACAAGATAATAAGATGCTTACGTTTTAAATGTCTGAAAATTAGAAAATAAAAGGGGACGTTTATGAAATTAGATTTTGATCAACAAATCGATAGACTTTATACAGCATCTTATAAATGGGATCAGTCCAAAATTCTTTTTGAAACAGAAGATATTTTGCCAATGTGGGTGGCTGATATGGATTTTATGTCACCCCCAGCAGTAGTAAATGCACTTATAAATAGAGCTACACATGGCGTATATGGTTATACAATCATACCTGATTCCTATTATAGTTCGATAATAGATTGGCTGAAGAGAAGGCATGGCTCAATGGTACAAAAGGAGTGGATCACACATTCTCCAGGGGTAGTAACAGCGTTAAGTATTTTGGTCTCTTGTTTAACTAAACCAGGAGATAAAGTGATGATTCAATCTCCTGTCTATCATCCTTTCTATGATGTAGTTCTTCAACAAAATAGAGAATTAGTAACGAATAATCTTATTCTAGAAGATGGCCGCTATACTATGGATTTAAAAGATTTAGAAAATAAAATAGATTCAAGTGTGAAAGTAATGTTGTTATGTAATCCTCATAATCCTGTTGGGAGAGTATGGGATGAACAAGAATTGGAGAGACTAGGAGCACTGTGTGCGAAACATAATATAATTGTGATTTCAGATGAGATTCACTGTGATTTAATATATAAAGGCAATAAACATGTACCATTTTCATCTATTTCTGAAAAAATGAAAAGTACGAGTATAACATGTATTTCTACTAGTAAGACCTTTAATCTTGCAGGGTTAAAAACATGTAACCTAATCATTCAAAATCCTCATATAAAGGAAGTGTATGAAAAAAAGTTAAAGATGCTTTCGTTACATTCGGCAAGTTTCTTTGGTATAACGGCAGTAGAGGCTGCCTATACCCATGGTGAAGAATGGCTCAATCAATTATTAATTTATTTAGAGGGAAATTTAAATTTTTTACTTGATTATTTTAAGCAGCATATAAATGAAGTGAAGGTAATCAAACCTGAAGGAACATATTTAGTTTGGTTAGATTTCCGAGGATTAAGGATGAATAAAGAAAATATAGAAAAATGGATGTACCAGAAAGCTAAATTAGCTTTAAATGAAGGTTCTATGTTTGGTGAAAATGGGAAAGGATTTCTGAGAATGAATATTGCCTGTCCTAGGGCTACTTTAGAAGAAGGTTTATCTCGGATACGTAAGGAGTTATAAGTGAAAAGCTGTAAAAATGAATAGAAAAAATGTAATACCTTCATAACTTTGAACACATATTCTTGATTCATAATGAGAAGTTTCTTATAAATCAATTTAAGTACTATGTTAGCATCTTGAAAACTTTAGGAGAGATATTATAACCTATGAGGCTAGATATATTGAGTAGCCAGGCTTAGCAAAAGGCGAATATTATATTTGTTCCTCTTCCAAAATCCTTTCTACTGGGTTACATCACCAAACGGATTTAATTTGCTAATTGAGCTTAAAAAATATAGTAATAACTGCAAGAAGATGAACCAACAGTATCAAATAAATCAGATATGTTCAATTTTATGTAGGAGTTACAGTAGGAGAAGAAAATGATAAGAAATAATGAAACGAAATATATACTGTTAGTATTTTTAGCTATCTGTTTTTTAGCTACAGGTGGTATTTTTGTAAAACTAAGTGAGTTACCACCAATTAATACAGGCTTTTATCGTGTATTGCTCTCTATCCCTCTTTTATTACCATTTGTATGGAAAGAACTTAATAAAGTTTCAAAGAAAGATATTTTATTAATACTTTTAGCAGGTGTATTTTTAGCAGGGGATTTAATTTTATGGAACGTATCATTTTATTATACGAGTGTTGCAAATGCTAATTTATTAGCTAATTTGGTGCCTCTAGTCATTATTCCGTTTTCATTTTTTATTTTTAAAGAAAAGATAACACGTACATTTTTCATAGGGGCTATTATTACAATATCTGGTGTAATTGTTTTAGTTAGTGGGAAAGCAGTCATAACAACAGATAATTTATTTGGAGATATGTTGGCTTTTTTAACTGCTTTTTTCTATGCATTCTTTTTATTGACAGTATATAAAGTACGAGAAAGAGTAAGTGCTAGTATTATTATGTTTGTGAGTGCTTTTGGAAGTGCAGTAACGATTTTCATTGCACTGCTTTTTACTGAAGGAGTTTATATCCCAAGTAGTTCTTCAGAATGGTTGCCTTTAATAGGTTTAGCTATTTTTTCGCAAATTTTAGGGCAAGGGCTATTGAGTTTTTGTTTGGGTAAAGTTAATGTTGCATTATCTTCAATATTAGTTTTATTACAACCAATCGTAGCTGCAATCTATGCATGGTTTATCTTTACTCAGAAGCTTACAATAGTGGAGATAATGGGGATGGTAATTTCTTTAGTTGGAATCTATATTGTGAAAATGAAAAAGAAACAAAAGGTGTCAAACAAATCAAAAGAGAAAATTGTAAGTTAAGTAGTATTTTTAAATTTTGAAGAACTGGGTAACAATTCCGCCTGTAATCATGTTAGGAGACTTCATTCTAGAGTGGCAATCAATGTTGTAGGGTGGAATTGTTATCCCTAATATATACCAAGAGGCATGTTTTTATACAGAAGTTGGTTTATTTAGTCCACATAGACTCCAGTTATGGTAAAATATAGAGGACATATGTATAGTGAGATTCCAATTCTATTGATGAATTGGAATCGTTTTTTACATGTAACTTTTTGTGGAGAATAATCACGCATAAAACGATACACGAGTTGATCTAATTCTTGGCTACAGGAAAAAATTAGGGGGCCTGTATATCCGTATGCTCTTACCAACTGTCGCAGTTGTTTCTTTT
>NZ_JXIS01000089.1:0-476 GCF_000836715.1 Bacillus sp. L_1B0_5
CGAAGTATTAAGATTTGAAATCGATTGTTGATTTCCCTGCATATTCTTTCCCTCATTTTGTTTGATGAAAATCTATTTTCAAATCCTAAATCAGTTCATCTATTAATCATCATAACTTGGATCACAATTGTAGTTTGGATAGTTTAAATGGTGATAATTATTATTGGATAAACGTTCTATACTAATGAAATTGATATTTGTATAAATTTTATGTGCTCTAGATATCTATTTTTTATGTTTTCTATATATTTTTTGTACCAGAATTAATAAATGCAGAAATTAAAAACCATGGAGAAAACTTTCTCCATGGTTTTTAAAGCTTTAGTTATTTTTTATTAATCAATCACTCGTTTATGCAAATTAATTCAATGCTTTCGATATAAAACGAACCTTCGGTTTCGCCTATCTCAATTCGTACACGATCTGTATCTGGGAATACATCTACTGTCTTCGTAATATATCCTTCTTCACAAGAC
>NZ_JXIS01000009.1:0-87312 GCF_000836715.1 Bacillus sp. L_1B0_5
GCAACAGGCCCAACGGGAGCGACGGGAGCAACCGGTACAAGTATCACGGCGACATATGCATTTGCAAATAATACGTCGGGAACAGCGATATCGGTCCTTCTTGGTGGAACGAATGTCCCGCTTCCAAATAATCAAAACATTGGTCCAGGAATTACTGTTTCTGGTGGGAATACAGTATTTACGGTTGCAAATGCTGGGAATTATTATATTTCATATACGATTAATATAACGGCTTCACTATTAGTTAGTTCACGGATTACAATTAATGGAGCACCACTTGCTGGGACGATTAATGCTCCTGCGTTAGCAACTACATCATTTAGCGCAACAATCATTACAACTCTTGCAGCAGGAGATGCTATTAGCTTGCAATTATTTGGTTTGTTAGCTGTCGCAACATTATCAACAACTACTCCAGGAGCAGTGTTAACGATAATAAGATTGAGTTAAACTATAACTCTCTTACTCTTTTAAGATTAAGAGAGTTTCTACATATAATAAGAAGTTAATGAAGTAAAGCATAGTTATATAAAAGTCAGAATATTATGATTGTAACGTTATGGTGACTATAATATAATGAAAATAACCATCATGAATGAACATTCATTTATTTTTTATGTATTTGAAGGGGGAATGAAGGTGGAAAAACCATGGTTGAAAAGTTATCCAGAGGAAATTCCGAGTACGATTTCTTATGATATTCAGCCGCTTCATAGATATGTAGAACAGATGGCTTCTCGCTACCCAGAAAAGAAAGCGCTTCACTTTTTAGGGAAGGATATTACGTTTTCGGACTTCCATGATAAGGTGAAGAGGTTTGCAAATTATCTTCAAAAGCTCGGTGTGGAAAAGGGTGATCGAGTTGCTATTATGTTGCCGAATTGTCCGCAAGCTGTAATTGGTTATTACGGTACATTACTTGCGGGAGGTATCGTAGTACAAACCAATCCACTGTATACAGAAAGGGAATTAGAATATCAGCTTCATGACTCGGGAGCAAAAGTAATTCTTTGTCTCGATTTAGTGTTTCCAAGAGTAACGAATGTTCAATCTGCTACAAAAATTGAGCATATTATCGTAACTCGTATTGCAGACTTTTTACCATTCCCTAAAAATCTATTGTATCCATTTGTGCAGAAAAAACAGTCGAATTTAGTTGTGAAAGTATCAGAGAGTGAAACGATTCATCTTTGGAATTCAGTAGAAAAAGAAGTGAATACGAATGTTGAGGTGCCTTGTGATCCTGAAAATGATCTAGCTCTTTTACAGTACACAGGAGGAACAACCGGATTTCCGAAAGGAGTTATGTTAACGCATAAAAACCTTGTTTCTAACACTTTGATGGGAGTGCATTGGTTATATAACTGTAACGAAGGTGAAGAAGTCGTCCTTGGGGTTCTTCCATTTTTCCATGTTTATGGTATGACAGCTGTTATGAATTTAAGTATTATGCAAGGATACAAAATGGTCCTTATTCCAAAGTTTGATATGAAAATGGTTTTTGAAGCGATTAAGAAGCATAAAGTGACATTGTTTCCAGGGGCACCAACTATTTATATCGCTCTTTTAAATAGTCCGCTTTTAAAAGAATACGATATTTCTTCTATCCGTGCTTGTATTAGTGGATCAGCACCACTGCCAGTAGAAGTACAGGAAAAGTTCGAAACAGTTACAGGTGGTAAACTAGTAGAGGGATATGGTTTAACAGAATCCTCTCCGGTTACACATAGTAATTTTTTATGGGAAAAGCGAGTGCCAGGTAGCATCGGAGTTCCGTGGCCAGATACAGAAGCAATCATTATGTCGCTTGAAACTGGTGAGGCATTACCGCCAGGAGAAATAGGTGAAATTGTAGTGAAAGGCCCTCAAATTATGAAAGGATATTGGAATAAGCCAGAGGAAACAGCGGCTGTATTGCAAGATGGCTGGCTCCATACAGGTGATGTTGGCTACATGGATGAAGATGGATTCTTCTATGTAAAAGATCGCAAGAAAGATATGATTGTCGCGAGTGGATTTAATGTGTATCCTCGTGAAGTTGAAGAAGTATTATATGAGCATGAAAAAGTGCAAGAAGTAGTGACAATTGGAGTTCCAGATCCGTACCGAGGAGAGACAGTTAAAGCATTTGTTGTGTTAAAAGAAGGGACGGAATGCTCTGAGGAAGAATTAAATCAGTTTGCACGTAAATATTTAGCGGCTTATAAAGTGCCGAAAGTATATGAGTTTAGAGATGAATTGCCGAAAACGACAGTAGGGAAAATTTTACGCCGTGTTCTAATAGATGAAGAGAAGAGAAAGAATGAGGATGAGCAAACGGGCTAAGGCCCTTTCTTTTTGAAAAAATAGGATTGACACTTTTCTAAATAGTCAGTATTATAAGAATATGAATGACTATTCATTCAGTCATCTTCTTGAAGGGGACAGTAAAGTGAAGAAAAATAGACCGAAATACAATCAAATTATTGATGCGGCAGTCATTGTGATTGCGGAGAATGGGTACCACCAAGCGCAAGTTTCTAAAATCGCAAAGCAAGCTGGAGTAGCTGATGGCACGATTTATTTATATTTTAAAAATAAAGAAGATATATTAATATCCTTATTCCAAGAGAAGATGGGAGAATTTGTCGAAACAATTCGTCAAAAAACAGCAGGAATTGAAAGCGCTGTATCGAAGTTATTCATGTTGGTAGAAACGCACTTCTTGCTGTTGTCGCAAAATGATCCGCTTGCTATCGTTACGCAATTAGAGCTGAGGCAGTCCAATCAAGACTTGCGCCTTAAAATAAATGAAGTATTAAAAGGCTACTTACAAGTTATGGATGAGATTTTAGAGACTGGTATAAAACAAGGTGAATTTCAAGCAGATTTAAATGTTCGCGTGGCAAGACAAATGATCTTTGGAACAGTAGATGAAGTTGTGACCAATTGGGTAATGAGCGATCATAAGTATGATCTGGTCGCACTTTCAAAAACGGTACACGGGCTACTTATTGCAGCTTGTGGTTATCGTCAATAATGGGAGGGATCATGTTGAAATTCCTATCTGTAAGAGTTGAAGATCATATCGCGGTGACGACGTTAAATCACGCACCAGCGAATGCGATGTCTTCACAAGTTATGCATGACGTTACTGAATTAATTGATCAAGTGGAAAAGGATGATAACATTCGTGTTGTTGTTATTCACGGTGAAGGACGTTTCTTCTCAGCAGGAGCAGATATTAAAGAATTTACATCTGTTACTGAAGCGAAGCAAGCAACAGAATTAGCACAGCTTGGACAAGTTACGTTTGAGCGTGTTGAAAAATGTTCAAAACCAGTTATTGCGGCAATTCATGGAGCGGCACTGGGCGGCGGCCTTGAGTTTGCTATGTCTTGCCACATGCGCTTTGCAACTGAAAGTGCAAAACTTGGTTTACCTGAATTAACACTTGGATTAATTCCTGGCTTTGCAGGTACACAGCGCTTACCACGTTATGTTGGGAAAGCGAAAGCTTGTGAAATGATGTTAACAAGTACACCAATTACTGGTGCAGAAGCATTAAAGTGGGGACTTGTTAACGGATTGTTCTCTGAAGAATCATTTTTAGATGATACGCTTAAAGTCGCAAAACAAATTGCTGGAAAAAGTCCAGCAACAACTCGTGCTGTACTAGAGTTATTGCAAACGACAAAATCTTCTCATTACTATGAAGGTGTACAACGTGAATCACAAATTTTTGGTGAAGTATTTACGAGTGAAGATGGAAGAGAAGGTGTAGCTGCATTTTTAGAAAAGCGTAAACCTTCGTTTAGTGGCAGGTAGTTCAATTATTTTTTTAATATAAATTAACAGAAAATTAAAATTGATAGAATCTTTCTGAAAAACAAGGGGGTAAATGGAATGAACATCTACGTACTCATGAAACGAACATTTGATACAGAAGAAAAAATCGTAATTAAAAACGGTGCAATTTACGATGGCGAAGCGGAATTCATCATCAACCCTTACGATGAATATGCAATTGAAGAAGCAATTCAAGTAAGAGACGCACAAGGTGGAGAAGTTACAGTTGTAACAGTCGGTGGCGAAGATAGTGAGAAAGAACTTCGTACTGCATTAGCAATGGGCTGTGATAAAGCGGTATTAATTAATATTGAAGATGATGTAGAAAATGGTGACCAGTTCACGACAGCAAAAGTGCTTGCTGAATATTTAAAAGATAAAGATGCAGATTTAATTTTAGGCGGAAACGTTGCAATTGATGGTGCATCTGGACAAGTAGGGCCACGCGTAGCTGAAGCGTTAAATATTCCATATGTAACGACAATTACAAAACTTGAAATTGACGGTACAAATGTGAAGATTGAGCGTGATGTTGAAGGTGATACAGAAGTGATTGCAACTTCATTACCAGTTTTAGTAACAGCACAGCAAGGTTTAAATGAACCACGTTATCCATCGCTACCAGGTATTATGAAAGCGAAGAAAAAGCCACTAGAAGAAGTAGAATTAGATGATTTAGATTTAGAAGAAGATGATGTGGAAGCAAAGACAAAAACAATTGAAATCTATTTGCCTCCTAAGAAAGATGCAGGAAAAGTGTTACAAGGCGAGCTGCAAGATCAAGTAAAAGAACTTGTATCGTTGCTCCATACAGAAGCGAAAGTAATCTAATAAAATACGAAATTATATATGCAGGAGGGAAAATCTATGGCTCGTAAAGTATTAGTAATGGGTGAAGTTCGTGATGGATCGCTACGTAACGTTTCGTTTGAAGCGGTAGCAGCAGCAAAAACAATTGCAGAAGGCGGTGAAGTAGTAGGTCTTCTAATTGGAGACAGCGTTGCCTCTTTTGCAAATGAATTGATTCATTACGGTGCAGATCGCGTTGTGACAGTTGAAAATGATAAATTAAAATCATATACATCTGATGGTTATGCACAAGCGTTTTTAGCTGTACATGCTGAAGAAAATCCAGAAGGTATTGTCTTTGGACATACGGCACTTGGTAAAGATTTATCACCAAAATTAGCAGCGAAGCTTGAAGCTGGTTTAGTTTCTGACGTAACTGCTTTAGAGGTTGAAGGTGGAAATGTTATCTTCACTCGTCCAATTTACTCTGGTAAAGCATTCGAGAAGAAGATTGTAACAGACGGCATGTTATTTGCGACAGTGCGTCCAAATAACATTGCAACTCTGGAAAAAGATGAGTCTCGCAGCGGTGACGTATCTTCTATTACAGTTGATGTGAAAGATTTACGTACAATTATTCAAGATGTTGTCCGTAAAACAGCAGAAGGTGTGGATCTTTCAGAAGCGAAAGTTATTATCGCTGGCGGACGCGGTGTGAAGAGTGAAGAAGGATTTAAACCATTAAAAGAGTTAGCTGACGTACTAGGCGGCGCTGTTGGGGCATCTCGTGGTGCTTGTGACGCTGAATACTGTGAGTACTCATTACAAATTGGTCAAACTGGTAAAGTTGTTACGCCAGACTTATACATTGCATGTGGTATTTCTGGTGCGATTCAGCATTTAGCAGGTATGTCTAATTCAAAAATAATCGTTGCGATTAATAAAGATCCAGAAGCAAGTATCTTCAAAGTAGCTGACTACGGTATTGTTGGTGACTTGTTCGAAGTTGTACCTCTTTTAACAGAAGAGTTTAAAAAGTTAAAAGTACATTCATGATTTAAGTACCCTTGAGTTCCAAGTGAAGTACCCCTATATATAGAAAAAGGTGAGAGATCCCCTGTCTCTCATCTTTTTAGTATTTAATCCGTATTTTTATATAGTATAAAGGAACATTTTTTTGTTACAATACATAACGATACATATTATTCGCCACGTATATAAGTTAATGATATACTCTTGGTAGAATATACTTGAAGGAGGAAATAAAATGGCAATTGTAAACGCAAATGACCAAAGCTTCGCAGCTGAAACTAGCGAAGGTGTTGTATTATTAGATTTCTGGGCACCTTGGTGTGGACCTTGTAAAATGATCGCTCCTGTATTAGAGGAAATCGATGCAGAACTAGGCGAAAAAGTAAAAGTAGTAAAAGTAGATGTTGATGAGAACCAAGAAACTGCTCGTCAATTCGAAGTAATGAGCATTCCAGCTCTTTTCGTATTAAAAGACGGTAAAGTAGTTGATCAAACGTTAGGTTACAAACCGAAAGAAGCGTTAGTAGAATTAGTTTCTAAACATTTCTAAAATAAAAAAGCTACCAGTTGGTAGCTTTTTTTATTTTCTTTTTTACAGTCTTTCCGTTACAATAAAAGAACGTATGTTGGGTGTTTGGGCATAGTATGTTTTCAAGGGAAAATAAAAATGCTAAGTATGTAGAAATGGAGGGAGACGAGTGCACGAACATTTGAAAGAGAAGTTGGCTATTTTACCAGATCAACCTGGTTGTTATTTGATGAAAGATAAGCAAGGAACGGTTATATATGTTGGAAAGGCAAAAGTGCTTAAAAATCGTGTGCGCTCGTACTTTACTGGTTCACATGATGGGAAAACACTGCGGCTTGTAGGAGAAATTGTTGATTTTGAATATATTGTAACCTCTTCGAATTTAGAAGCACTTATTTTAGAGTTAAATTTAATTAAAAAATATGATCCGAAATATAATATTCAATTAAAAGATGATAAAACATATCCTTTTATTAAAATTACGGCGGAGAAGCAACCACGCTTACTCATTACTCGAAATGTAAAAAAGGATAAAGGAAAGTATTTTGGTCCTTATCCAAATGCACAATCTGCTCATGAAACGAAAAAACTGCTAGATCGTATGTATCCGCTTCGGAAATGTACGAATATGCCAGATAAAGTTTGTTTGTATTATCATATGGGTCAATGTTTAGCGCCGTGTGTGAAAGAAGTGACGGAAGAACAAAATAAAGAAATTGTAGATGAAATTATTAAGTTTTTAAATGGTGGACATAAAGAAGTTCGTTCAGAATTAGAAATAAAAATGTATGAGGCCTCAGAGAAACTAGAGTTTGAACGTGCAAAAGAGTTGCGTGATCAAATTGCTCATATTGATGCGATTATGGAAAAACAAAAGATGATTATGAGTGACTTAGTGGATCGTGATGTGTTTGGATATGCAGTGGATAAAGGATGGATGTGTGTTCAAGTTTTCTTCGTTCGAAAAGGAAAGCTAATTGAACGTGATGTTTCTATGTTTCCAATTTACGATGAACCAGAAGAGGGCTTTTTAACGTTTATCGGCCAATTTTATGAAAACAGTAGTCATTTTAAGCCGAAGGAAATTGTCGTTCCGGGAAGTATAGACTCGGAATTAGTAGAGCGCTTTTTAGAAGTAGAAGCAACACAGCCGAAACGTGGTAAGAAAAAAGATCTTGTAGAATTAGCAAATAAAAACGCAAAAATTGCTCTTGAAGAGAAGTTTTACTTAATTGAACGTGATGAAGAACGAACGATTAAAGCAGTAGATCATTTAGGGAAGCAGCTTGGGATTGAAACGCCGTATCGTATTGAAGCGTTTGATAACTCAAATATTCAAGGAACAAATCCTGTTTCTGCAATGATTGCTTTTATCGATGGGAAACCGGCGAAGAAAGAGTATCGAAAATATAAAATTAAAACGGTTCAAGGACCAGACGATTATGAGTCTATGAGAGAAGTTGTGAGGCGCCGTTATACAAGGGCACTTAAAGAAAATTCACCCTTACCTGATTTGATTATTATTGATGGAGGAAAAGGCCATCTAGCGGCTGCAAGTGATATTCTAGAGAATGAGCTCGGATTATATATTCCGATGGCAGGTCTTGTGAAAGATGATAAACATAAAACCTCCCATTTAATTATTGGGGACCCACCGGAACCTGTGATGCTTGAGAGAAATAGCCAAGAATTTTATTTATTGCAGCGTATTCAAGATGAGGTGCATCGATTTGCGATTACATTCCATCGTCAATTACATGGGAAATCTGTCATTCAATCAGCATTGGATGACATTCCAGGAATAGGTGATAAACGGAAAAAGGTATTGTTAAAACATTTTGGTTCATTAAAGAAGATGAAAGAAGCTTCTATAGAGGAATTTGTCGAAGCGGGTATGCCGAAAAATGTCGCGGAGACGATTTATACGTATTTAACAGATAAGAAGACGTTGTAGTTTACAACGTCTTCTGTTTTTTGGTATAATTTCTGAAGATTTAAAATAAACGAATCTGAATGAAAATACAAAAAAGTCAACTAAACTGATATGTCTAGTTGACTGTAGGTAATGCTTACACTTCAATGAGATCTTTTATATCCCATTTTACAAGAAATGTAATAGAGTCAGAACGTTTTTTCTTTTCTTCGTATGACTCTGCAACGACGTTCCGTTGCTTTTGAATTTGTTCAGCGATGAATCCAGCTTCTAGTTGATAAGAAGAATGTCGTTTTTGTTTTTGACGTTCTGCAATGAGTGTGCCTTTAAGTTGGAACTGCATTTCACGACGCTTATGTTCAATAATGCTTAAAGTGCCCCAGCCAGCTTTTTCAAAGAACTGAATGACTTCTTCAATTGTTTCTAGCGGATATTTTCTTGCAAGGTTTCTACCAGACCAGTATAAAATACCATCTAAATCGTTGCCGATTAAATCAGGTAGTAATTCTTCACGTAGCAATTCATAAGCGAAGGCGTTCAATGAAACATCTTCTAAAGATGTTATATCGATTGTATTTTTACTCACAATATTCCCCTCTTTCTATAGGGATTATTATATAACATTTTTCATTTATAAAAACAGATTTTTCTTTAGGGAAATCTGAATATCTAAGAAGAAAAAAAGAATTGGCAAATTATATGCAAATTATGTATACGTTTTCTTGACGCTTCGACAAAAATAGGGGTAAAATGAACTTGTTATCAAATTATGCTGAAATATTTCGAATAATTTTTTCAGTTTTTCTTATGCCAATAGTGAAAAAACATTATTGTTATAAATTAATCTGAAAACAGCAGTCAAACATTCAAGGGGGTAATGGGGACATGAAAGGCCGCGAGTATACGTTTCGTAAGTGGCACTCATTAATGGGGGTCATCCCGGTTGGTGTCTTTTTGACGCAACATCTAATTGTAAACAACTTTGCAACAAGAGGAGCAGAGGCTTTTAACAAAGCTGCAGGCTTTATGGAGCTCCTTCCATTCCGGTATGCGCTAGAAATTTTCATCATCTTTTTACCGATACTGTACCATGCTATATATGGCTTATATATTGCATTTACAGCTAAGAACAATGCGGTTTCTTACGGTTATTTCCGTAACTGGATGTTCGTTTTCCAAAGAATTTCAGGTATCGTTACGCTGATTTTCATTTCTTGGCACGTCTGGGAAACTCGTATTCAAGCAATGTTAGGTAAAGAGGTAAACTATGATATGATGGCAGATATTTTAAACAATCCAGCTATGTTTGCATTCTACTTAGTTGGTGTTGTTTCAACAATTTTCCACTTTGCAAATGGACTATGGACATTCTGCATCAGCTGGGGAATTACAGTATCTCCACGTTCACAAAGAATCTCTACTTATGTAACATTAGCTATTTTCTTAGGTCTATCTTATGTAGGTGTGAGTGCATTATTAGCGTTCATCGATCCACAGCTAGCAAATCAGTAAGGAGTGGGAGAGCATGAAAGGGAAACTTATAGTAGTCGGCGGTGGCTTGGCTGGCTTAATGGCAACGATTAAAGCGGCAGAAGCAGGAGTAAATGTTGAACTGTTTTCTTTAGTACCAGTAAAACGTTCACATTCTGTATGTGCTCAGGGCGGAATTAACGGTGCCGTAAATACGAAAGGTGAAGGGGATTCTCCATGGATCCACTTTGACGATACAATTTATGGTGGAGACTTCTTAGCGAACCAACCACCAGTTAAAGCAATGTGTGAAGCAGCACCTGGTATCATTCATTTAATGGACCGTATGGGTGTTATGTTCAACCGTACGGAAGAAGGACTTCTTGATTTCCGTCGATTTGGTGGAACACAACATCACCGTACAGCATTTGCTGGTGCAACAACTGGACAGCAATTACTTTACGCATTAGATGAGCAAGTACGTCGTCACGAAGTAGCAGGACTTGTAACGAAATATGAAGGTTGGGATTTCTTACGAGCTGTTGTTGATGATGAAGGTGTGTGCCGAGGAATCGTTGCACAAGATTTACAAACTATGGAGATTAAAAGTTTCGGAGCTGATGCCGTGATTATGGCAACAGGGGGCCCTGGTATCATTTTCGGAAAATCAACAAACTCCATTATTAATACAGGTACAGCAGCTTCTGCTGTATATCAACAAGGTGCATATTATGCAAATGGTGAGTTCATTCAAATTCACCCAACGGCAATTCCTGGAGACGATAAATTACGTCTTATGAGTGAATCTGCACGTGGTGAAGGTGGACGTGTTTGGACATATAAAGATGGTAAACCATGGTACTTCTTAGAAGAAAAATATCCGGCTTACGGAAACCTTGTACCTCGTGATATCGCAACGCGTGAAATCTTTGATGTTTGCGTAGAGCAAAAACTAGGTATTAACGGTGAAAACATGGTGTACTTAGATCTTTCTCATAAAGATCCGAAAGAATTAGATATTAAACTTGGTGGAATCATTGAAATCTATGAGAAATTTACAGGGGATGATCCTCGTAAACTACCAATGAAAATCTTCCCAGCTGTTCACTATTCAATGGGTGGACTATGGGTTGACTATAAGCAAATGACGAGTATTCCAGGTTTATTTGCAGCAGGTGAGTGTGATTATTCTATGCACGGTGGTAACCGCCTTGGTGCAAACTCACTATTATCAGCAATTTACGGTGGTATGGTAGCAGGACCAAACGCAATTGAATATATGAAAGGTCTTTCTAAATCATCAGATGCTGTTTCATCTACTGTATATGAGCAAAATGAATTAATCGAAACAGAGAAATTTAACAATATTTTAACGATGGATGGTAATGAAAATGCATATGTTCTTCATAAAGAGCTTGGAGAATGGATGACAGATAACGTTACAGTAGTTCGTGAAAATAAAAAGTTATTAGAAACAGATGCGAAAATTGAAGAGTTAATGGATCGTTACAAACGTATTAACATTAACGATACAGCGAGATGGAGTAACCAAGGTGCTTCATTTACACGTCAACTTGCAAATATGTTTGAGTTAGCACGTGTTATTACAATTGGCGCATATAACCGTAATGAGAGCCGCGGTGCGCATTACAAACCTGAATTCCCAAATCGTGATGATGCAAACTTCTTAAAAACTACTATGGCAAAATTTGAAGGAGAAGGAAATGCACCAGCATTCCATTACGAAGACGTTGATGTTTCATTAATTAAACCACGTAAACGTGATTATTCTTCAAAACATGATGTAGCTGCTAAGGGTGAAGAGAAGGGGGATAAACAACATGTCTGAGAAAACAATCCGCCTCATCATTACGAGACAAGATGGACCAGATGCACAAGAGTTTGACCAAGAGTTTGAAATTCCATATCGTCCTAATATGAATATTATTTCGGCGCTTATGGAAATTCGTCGTAATCCTGTTGATTCAAAAGGAAACCAAACAACTCCGATTGCATGGGATATGAACTGCTTAGAGGAAGTATGCGGTGCATGTTCGATGGTTATTAACGGAAAGCCACGTCAATCATGTACGGCTCTTATTGATCAATTAGAACAGCCAATTCGCTTAAAGCCGATGAAGACATTCCCAGTTGTACGTGATTTACAAGTTGACCGCAGTCGCATGTTTAATGCTCTAAAACGCGTTAAAGCTTGGATTCCAATTGATGGTACGTATGACTTAGGTCCAGGACCAAGAATGCCTGAGAAAAAGCGTCAATGGGCTTATGAGCTTTCAAAATGTATGACATGTGGTGTTTGCTTAGAATCGTGTCCAAACGTAAACAGTAAGTCTGACTTTATTGGACCAGCGCCGTTATCACAAGCTCGCTTATTCAACTCACATCCAACGGGTGAAATGCATAAAGCAGATCGCTTACGTGCAATTATGGGAGATGGAGGACTAGCAAACTGTGGTAACTCTCAAAACTGTGTGCAATCATGTCCGAAGGGTATTCCTTTAACAACTTCAATTGCGGCATTAAACCGTGATACAACAATTCAATCGTTCAAAGATTTCTTTGGTAGCGATAATAACTATTAATAAATATTGCCTCTTCATCTTGAAGAGGCAATATTTATAATTATATTTTTCGGTTTATTCTGTTTTTTTGATAGGAAGGGGAGATAGCGTTGAAGAGAATTTCTTATATTGAAGACTTCGAGAAATGGGAAAGTGGATTTTCATTTTACAATCCTGTAAAGGTTCGTTTTGGTGAAGTAGATATGTTTGGACATGTAAATAATGTCGTTGCTTTTACTTATTTTGAAGAAGCTCGTATCGCGTTGTTTAAAGAACTTGGATTTATGCAAGAGTGGACACATGCATCATCAGAAACGATGATCGTTGTTGCGGATTTACAATGTAATTTTATTAAGCAAATATATTTTGATGAACAGTTGAAGGTGTATGTAAAGGCAGGATCGGTTGGGAACTCTTCTTTAGATCTACATTATATGGTGAAGAATGCAGAAGGAGAGGTTTGTTTAGTAGGTCGTGGAATGATGGTTCAAGCGTCGAAAAAAACAGGAAGAGGCGAACCATGGCCTGAAGAATGGAAGAAGAAATTACTACAATGATAGAGTGAAAGAAAAATAAGAGAGCAATTTGCTCTCTTATTTTTTGTCTTCCATCGCTTCTTCTAATGTTAAGTGATGTTTATATAGGTATGTAGCGTATGGATTACCAACGTAGCGTAAGTGCCATGGTTCATATGCATATTCTGTTGTATCTGTTTTATCTTCTAAGTAACGGATGACAAAGCCGAATTCATGAGCGTGTTCCGCGACCCATTTTCCTTCTGCTGTCTCTCCAAAGATAGGCTCTAATTGAAATTTAGCTGTTTTTGAACTAATATCCATTGCTAAACCTGTTTGGTGTTCACTTGTACCAGGAATTGCGCTTACTGAATTAGCCTCAGCTTTTCCTTGACGTCTAACGTATGTATCATGCAACGATTTTTGGCGTTTGTATGAACGATAACCAGATACAGCTGTAAGATCAAGCCCTTCTTTTTTCGCAGCTTTGAACATGTTTTCAAGTGCCTCTGCAGCATCTTTGCGTAGTAATGTTTTTTCTTTATCTTTTGGACTAGTAAATGGTACGTTTGGTCTTGTTAAGTCTTCAGGAGTGTATCCATCTGGCAGTTTTCGATGTTTATTAATTAAGACAAGATTCGATTTTGGATTTGTTACAACTGAAAAGTCATTGTCTATTTTCTTTGCATTATGATCAGCTTTTGGAAAATCAGGGATTTCTTCTTTTGGGTGGTTAGTATGTTTTTGACTTTCGACAGCTTTCGCTTCATTATGTAGTGGTGATTTAGAACCAAAGTAAGTGAAAGATGTGATACCGATTACAATAGTAGTGGCAGAAATAATTATTATCTTTTTCATAATGCCTTGTAATCACAGTCCCTTCTTAATAAAATGTGTATCGTTTTTTATTATAAATCTAGTTTGTTGGAAAAGGAATATAAGAGTCATAAAGTAATAGAAATGCAAAGAAAATGTCAGAAAATGTGTAAATTTGTAGTATTTTTTTATATAATTCATTTCTTATCTTTCATGAATTGCATTTTTTATGTAATATATATACATAAGAAGATGTAGCGATTATCGAGAATAAAGAACTTCTTGTATAGACTAGGAGTGAATGGGAATGGATTTTGCAACAATTATTGGACTTGTTTTAGGGTTTTTAGCAGTGGTAGTAGGGATGGTCGTCAAGGGCGCTGACGTAACAGCCTTATTAAATCCTGCCGCAGCATTAATTATTTTTATCGGTACATTTGCTGCAGTATGTATTGCATTTCCGATGAATCAACTAAAAAGGGTTCCAAAACTATTTAAAGTTCTTTTTGGTTCAAATAAAAAGGATTTAAGTTATGAACAGTTGCTAGAATTATTTGTTCATTGGACATCTGAAAGTAGAAAATACGGTATTTTGTCTTTAGAGCAACAATTAGACAAAATTCAAGATGAATTTCTTTTGCGCGGTATGAAATTTGTGATTGATGGCGTATCCGCAGAAGATTTAGAGCAGATTTTGGAATCTGAATTAGAGGCAATTGAAGAAAGACATGCAAAAGGAGCTGCTATTTTTTCACAAGCTGGTACGTATGCACCGACATTAGGAGTTTTAGGTGCTGTTATCGGTCTTGTAGCTGCGCTTGGTAACTTAACTGATATTGAAAAGTTAGGTCATGCTATTTCGGGTGCGTTTATTGCAACGATTTTTGGTATTTTTTCAGGTTATGTATTATGGCATCCATTTGCAAATAAGTTAAAGCAAAAATCTTCAGCTGAAATTGAGAAAAAACGTTTAATCATTGATTGTTTATTAATGTTACAAGAAGGTACATATCCGTTTATTATGAAGAACCGCATTTTAGGTGCACTTTCTGCAACTGAGCGTAAAAAGCTAGAAAAAGGAGCAGAAAAAAATGCGGAGTAAGAAAAATAGAAGAGGCAAAAAGAAAAAACATGATGAGCATATCGATGAAACGTGGTTAATTCCATATTCTGATATGTTAACGTTGTTATTTGCATTGTTTATCGTTTTATTCGCAATGAGTAGTATAGATGCTGCGAAGTTTAAACAGATGGCAGTTGCTTTTCGAAGTGAATTAGCTGGGGGAACAGGTAACAAAGAATTTTTAAGTGATCAAAAGCCAAATGAGGAAAAAGAATTATCAGCAAGTAGCCTTGAGGCAGAACAAGCAAAGAAACAAGAAGAAGCTAGAGCTAAAGAAAAAAAAGAGATGGATGAATTGAAAGCATTACAAAAAAAGATTGATCAATATATTAATGAAAAACAATTATCCTCTTCTTTTCAAACTAAATTAACTGAAAAGGGATTAATGGTGACAATATTAGAAAATATACTGTTTGATTCGGGGAAAGCAGATGTGAAATTAGAATCTTTAGGGATTGCAAAAGAGATGTCTAGCTTACTTGTTTCAGCGTCACCTCGTGAAATTACAGTATCCGGTCATACGGATAATGTCCCAATTGCCAATGCACAGTTTGCGTCGAATTGGGAATTAAGTACGCAGCGGGCAGTTAATTTTATGCAAGTATTACTACAAAATAAAGAATTACAACCAGAAAAATTTAGTGCGATTGGTTACGGAGAATACCGTTCAATTGCTCCGAACGATACACAAGAAGGAAAGGCAAAGAATAGACGTGTGGAAGTGTTTATCTTACCTTTAACAGAGAAAGCAAAATAAAGAGGATGGCGAATGCCATCCTCTTTATTTTGCATCAAATGATTTTAAATTGTCGCGACGGATTTTATCTTTTTCCGTATCTGATTTTTTGAAATCATAATCATATAAAGCGCCTTCCCAATCGCCATACATTGGATTCGGGAAAATAATGAATTTCTCACCAAATTGTGCTTTTGAATCTTCTACTGTTTGGTTACGATCTTTTACAGATTTTCCATCAAAACCTGTGAAATCAGATAAGTTATCACCGAAGAATAAGACAATATCATGAGTTTGAGAAACGAGTTCACGACGTTTTTCTTTTCCTTTTTCTTTCGGATCTTGTAGTAATATATGTTCTTTCGTTGCTTGAGGAGCACCTACACGCTCAAGATTTTTAATTGTTGCATCTAGTTGATTCGTTTTACGATTTGAGATGTAGTAAATATCTACACCTTTAGACTCTGTATATTTTAAGAAATCAATTGCGCCTGGAAGGGCTTCAGCCTCAGCTTTATTAATCCAATCATCCCATTTGTAAGGATAGCCTTTGCCTGTTTTTACGCTCATTGCTTGATGAGGACTGTTATCTAAAACAGTTTCGTCTAAATCAAGTACGATAGCAGGTTTTTTCTCTGTCCCTTTTGCAAGGACTGCATCAAGCTTTAATTGACCGATATTGTACCCTTGGTAGTAAAGTGCTTTCGTTTCGCCAGCTGTTTGATACCATAAATCAGCCATTAATTGCTGTTCTGTTAATTTTACTTTCTCTTCTTTCGCCACTGTTTTCTCTGGTGTTCCTGAACATGCTACAAGTGATGTAGATAGAACCGCTACAGATAATAAAGTGGTAATGCCCCTCTTCATCTTCATATGTATCCTCCTTGATGTTAGAAAATCATTTTATATTATATATTAAAATATAATATTTTTATATGAACATTTGCATATTGTCTTTTGTATATATAGTAGTATGTCCTATATTAGAAAGATGAGCAAAATAATAATAGTTATTTTGACAAGTTTTATTGTCGTAATGACAATTATAATTGACAAAAAGAGTTTTGTTATTTACAATTTTAACTAAATAGAACAAATGATGGATTAATGACGGTGTTTACATATAAGGGGATGAAGTGTAGTGCTATATTTTGTCTTGAATAAACATAGTCTTTGAAAGAGAATACGAATGATACTAAAGGGGAGGCTTTATACTTTGAGTTTACAAATTCAAAACTTAACGAAACAATTTGGGGAATCAAAAGCAGTTAACGGTTTACAAATTTCGTTACCAAAAGGTGAAGTACTAGGATTACTTGGACGAAATGGTGCAGGGAAAACAACAACAATCAAAATGCTTCTCGGATTATTAACGCCTAATGAAGGTTCGATTACGTGGGATGGAAAAACATTTGGGGGTAGTGGCGTAACAATTGGGTATTTACCAGAAGAAAGAGGTTTATATACAAAAAGTAGAGTAATAGATCAGTTACGATATTTTGGTAGATTAGAAGGAATGTCGAAGAAAGAAGTAGATCAAGCTATTGATCATTGGTTAGAGCGTTTAGCGATACCAGAATATAAATTTAAAACGGCTGGAGAGCTTTCAAAAGGGAATCAGCAAAAAATCCAATTAATTGCTGCTCTTCTTCATAATCCGGAACTTCTCATTTTGGATGAACCATTCAGCGGCCTTGATCCAGTTAATGCCGGGATGTTAGCTAGTATTATTGAAGAACAAGTACAGATCGGAAAGACGATTATTTTATCAAGTCATCGTATGGAACAAGTAGAGGCTTTTTGCCAACATGTATGTATTTTGAAAAAAGGTGAAGCAGTCGTAAAAGGACAGCTAAGTGATATTAAGAAAGAATACGGTTTCCGTAATTTAACGATTGAAGATACAGTAGAGAATGAAAAAGGATTAGAAGCTATACATGTATCGTATGAAAAACAACAAGGCCTTCTTTATGTGAAAGTACAAGACGATGCGGAAGCTCTCAAGATTTTGCAACAGTTGCAAGAGCAAGGTGTTAGCTTACGACAATTCAAAATGTTAGAGCCGACGTTAAATGAAATCTTTGTAGAGAGGGCGAAATAACGATGCGTAAATTTTCTCACGTATTTTCATTTTATTTTAGGGAAGCGTTTTTATCTAAAAAATCATTAATTACGAGTGCGATTTTATTTTTAGTTGTGTTTGGGATTTTTGCATTTAATCATTTTACTTCAGGCGATGATAAAAATAAGGATAAAGATAAAATTGCAGTTGTAGTAGAGAGTTCCACATATAAAGTACAAAAAGATGAGCTAAATAAGCTATTGCCATCAGCAAAAATAACACTTGGTTCAAAGGATGATTTTGATAAACTGCATAAGCAAGTAGAAGAAGGCGATTTAGATGGTCTATTCCATGTGACAGAAAAGGGTGGGGCTCCATCGATTACATATATGTATAATGGATTTCCAAGCCAAGCAACTTCTGCAATTATGGCAGGATATTTAAAGCAACAATATACGATGGTGACGATTGCCAAAAATAATGTTTCACCAGAAATTGCACAGCAATTACAAACAGAAATTCAAGTAAAGCAAGAAGCGATAAAAGATCGTACATCTTCTTTCGGAATTGCCTATTTCTTTACATTTGCTTTATATATGTTTATTGTAGCGTTCGGAAATACAATCGCAATGAATATTGCATCTGAAAAGGCGTCACGTGTAATGGAAGTAATGCTTCCGAAAGTGAAGCCTCTTACGATGATGTATGCGAAAATTTTAGCGGTTGTTTCAACGGCTTTATTGCAACTTGTCATATTGGCGTGTGGTTATCTTATTCCATATTTGTTAGGTTGGGTCGATTTAGAAAGTGCCTCACTATTTGGTATTCCAATTGACTTTACGAAATTAGATGCAAAGGTTATAAGCATGTTTCTTGTTTATTTCATTACGGGATATTTACTTTATGCAATGATGTATGCTGCTGCTGGAGCTGTCGTGTCTAAGACGGAGGATTTACAAGCTGTATCTTTCCCGGTAATGATTTTAATTATGGCTGCATTCTTCATTAGTATTAAATCATTAAGTGATCCGAATAGTACTATCGTTGTTGTAAGTTCTTACGTTCCATTTTTTA
Source organism: Bacillus sp. L_1B0_5 (assembly GCF_000836715.1). NCBI lineage: Bacteria > Bacillati > Bacillota > Bacilli > Caryophanales > Bacillaceae > Bacillus > Bacillus sp. L_1B0_5. The sequence continues at coordinate 18,490 of NZ_JXIS01000009.1, forward strand.
CACCGATGGTTACCTTCTCACGTATTGTAGCTGGTGAAGCAGGTATGCTAGAAATTACGATAACATTAGCAGTCTTATTGGCGACAATTGCGATATTAAATGCTGTTACAAGCCGCATTTACGTAAATGGTGTAATGAATTACTCCGACAAAGTGAAATTTAAAGATTTAGCGAAATTTATAAAGCGTCAATAATGAGAGAAAAGCATGATTTCCTATTGAAATCATGCTTTTTCTTTATGTATAAATTAAAAATAGTATATAATAATAAGAGTCGTCTTTTAATAGAATGAATAAAAAGGAGGGTGTGCAGATGGGGATTAGTAGTCGTTTTACAGTAGGTGTTCATATGCTGACATTACTTGCGATAGATCGAAACTCTCGCTGTACCTCTGAATGGATTGCCGGTAGTGTGAATACAAATCCAGTTGTGATTCGTCGCATTACAGGAATGTTGAAGAGAGCAGGGCTTGTTGATGTACAAGCTGGTAAAGGTGGTACGACACTTGCTCGAGATTTAGAAGAAATTACATTACTTGATGTATATAAAGCAGTGGAAGTTGTAGAAGAAGGACAGCTATTTTCCTTCCATGAAAATCCCAACATTGAATGTCCAGTAGGAGCTAATATTCAATCAGTATTAGAAATTATTTTAATGCAAGCGCAAGAAGCGATGGAAAACGTGCTTGCAAATGTAACGGTAGATCAATTAGTTACAAATTTAAAGTCTAAAATGAAAGAATAAAAAAGCGAGCTTCCTCATAATGAGGGCTCGCTTTTTTTTATTCAGAAATATTGAAAATTCTATTTTTCAGTATTTAAAATGAATTTACCTACGATAGCTGCGAAGATACCACCAAGAATTGGTGCTACGATGAATACCCATAGTTGAGAAAGTGCTTCTCCACCAACAAATAAAGCTGGTGCGATACTACGAGCTGGGTTAACAGATGTTCCAGTTAACGGAATTCCTAATAAGTGGATTAAAACTAATGTGAAACCAATTACTAGTCCAGCTAAAGAAGAACTTCCTTTTTTACCTGTTACAGCGACGATAACTAAAATAAATACGAAAGTTAAAATGAACTCAACTAAAAATGCTCCAGATAAACCAAGAGTTCCGAAACCATTTTGTCCTAAATTATCTAAAGGTGTTTTAGCAGATTTTAAAATTGTTACTAACGTTGCAGTTCCTAATAAACCACCTAAAATTTGAGCTAATACATAATAACAAAGTTCCATAGCGTTCATTCGTTTGTTGATGAACATAGCTACTGATACTGCTGGGTTAATGTGACATCCAGAAATTGTTCCGATGCTATATGCCATAGCTACAATAGATAAGCCGAAAGCCATAGCGATTCCTAATGTTCCAATTCCTTCGATTCCGCCGCCAGTGACAGCTACTCCAGTTCCGAATAATACAAGTACAAATGTACCAATAAATTCAGCGATTGCTTTTTTTAACATAATTTACCTCCTATTAATGCGCATGAAACGTATTATAACATACGTTTTAGTATAAACAGCCAATGAAATACTATTCTGATAAGGCGAAATAGGGGGACAATAAAAAAGAGTATGGTTCATCTCTATAGAACCATACTCTTTTTTTATGCTGATTTTTTCTGTTTAACGGCTGGAATAGATCGGTTTAAAATACTATTTGCAACCATTCCTAACATAATAATAATCATTCCAAGTAGGGAAAGCCCGCCAGGAAACGAACCATTCAAGAAAACAATTTCTCCAAGTACGGTAAAGACCATCGTTCCAGCTTGTGTTGCTTCAACAGCTCCAAGTAAAGCCAGGTTATCTTTTGCTAAGTCAGTAGCAAAGAAAAATGTCATCGTTGCAATAACGCCGGAACATAATGCTAACAAAAATCCTTGAAGCATTTGGCTAGATGTTGGAATACCCGTAGTAGAAAATCCGTATACACCAAGCAAAATTGTTATAGGAAGACTTCCAATTGCCATTCCTAATACACGTTGGAACGTATCAAGGCGTCCGCCAACAAGCTCCATCATTTTTCGGTTACCGAACGGATATAAGAAAGCGGCTAATACGACAGGTAAAAAACCTGAAATGAACTGAGTCATTGTAATATGGCCTGCGGCAGTTGCTTGCATACAAATTACACCAAGTAAAATAAATAAAGCAACATATAAGCTACGAAGTGGAATTTTTCCACGTACAAGTTTCGTACCTGATTTTGTTTCTATTTTCACAAAAAATAGTGGTGATAGTAGTAAACCAGCTAAAATCGTAACTTGCCAAGTTCCAGCAACGAGCCAAGCTGGAGAAAAGACAGCTGCGAAACTTAATAAAGAATAAAAACCAATACCGGCAACAGAACCCCATCCGATCCACGCCAATGGATGTTTTTTTAACTCTTTCCATAATCCCCTAAAGTTTTTGCGAAATAAAACGATAAGGAATAAAATAGGGAGAGCAAATAAAAAACGGAAGGAAGCTGTCCAAGCCCAGCTTGTTCCAGATACATTCATTGCTCTATTAATAATAAAGGTTGCAGAAAAAAAGGCCGATGATAAAAGACCTAATAAAATTGCGCGCATGAAGTATAGCACTCCTTTCGAAAATAAATAATTATGTATAGTATGATATACTTTAATCGAATAAAAGTAAACTATTTTATACTTTGAGGTGGTTTTATATATGAAAGAAAATGAAGATATGCAAACGAAAGAAGTCATTCAACAAGTTGGACAGTTATTGAGACAAATTCGAAATGAGCAGAAATTAAGTTTAGAAGAATTAGCTCATAAAACAGGAGTTAGTAAATTAACATTAGGAAAGATCGAAAGAGGAGAAACAAATCCGACGCTAGCTGTCATTTGGAAAATAACGAAAGGGTTATCAATTCCTTTATCCAGATTAATGGTTGTCGGAGAACCTGTAGCCGTTGCGCGCTGTGGAGAAGGATTTGCAGTAGATGTAGGACAAGCATGGCATTTAGAAACGATGTTCCGTTATACGAAAGAAACAGGGATGGAAATGCATCGTGCTTGTTTACGATCAAATAGTATATATGAACCAGAAGCTCATCATGAAGGTGCGATTGAGCTTGTAACGGTAATGAAAGGGAAAGTGTCTATTCAAGTGGAGAATGATGTATATGAATTAAATGAGTTTGATTCCATTCAATTTGAAGCGAATAAGAAGCATATTTATAAAAATGAAGAAGAAGAAGTGGCGGTATTACATTTAACGATGAAATATTCTTCATGAAAAAATCCCCTATAGAAAAATCTATAGGGGATTTTGTATACACTATGCTCAAATATATGAAAGAATGTTATTAGTAAGAGCGTGGCATAAGTAATAAACAAATAAAATAAACTAAAAACCCCGTCCCAAAACATAAAACTGCAATGACCCAAAGTATGCGAATGAGAGTAGAGCTAATATCAAAATATTCTCCTAAACCACCGCATATACCAAATAGCATTTTATCAGTTTCGGATTTACATAATCTTTTTGACATCTTCCAATACACTCCTTTTTATAGCAAACTCTATACTTCTATTCTATATGGAAATCTATGAGGAGACTATGAGGTTGTATGACATTTTTTTAGGGAACAGTCATATTAATTGTCTTAATTTTCAGTTGATATTAAAATTATAGTAAGAGGTAACTTTTAATAAAGGGTGGGGAAATAGAGATGACGGTATATTGGTTGACTAATGTAACGCTTGAATAGGGGTATACATATGAAGAGGGGAGAATTTCACAAACAGAAACAGAATTATGCAGTTTACTTATTGAAGATGGTCGAATTAAAAAAATTATAAAAGGGATTGTTCAAGAGGAAGATATAGTAACTTTTGATGCTAAGCACTTATTAATGTTGCCATCTTTCAAAGAGATGCACATTCACATTGATAAAACATATTATAGTGGCCCATGGAAAGCTTGTATGCCAGCAGAAAGTATTTTTACACGTTTTAATGAAGAAGAAAAAATTTTACCAAAGCAATTAGCAACTGCCCAAAATAGAGCGGAAAATATGCTAGAGTTACTACTGCAAAATGGTGCAACGAATATTAGAACGCATTGTAATGTTGATCCAATTATTGGGCTTGGTAATTTGGAGGCGACGTTAGCGGCATTAGAAACATATAAAAATCGAGTGTCTAGTAGAATTGTTGCGTTTCCGCAACATGGATTATTACGCAGTAATTCTGTGCAACTCGTGAAAGATGCGATGCGTATGGGTGCGCATCTAGTCGGAGGAGTGGATCCAGCTACAGTGGATAATGACATTGAAAAATCATTACATACAATTATGGATATCGCAGTCGAATTTAATGCGGATGTTGATATTCATTTGCACGATGCGAATAATCTTGGAACGTTTACGATGAAGAGATTGGCAAGTTTAACAGAAGAAGCAGGATGGCAAGGCCGTGTAACTATTAGTCATGCACTTGGACTTGGTGGTGTTACTGAGAAAGAGGCTGAAGAAGTGGCAGAAACACTCGCAAATGTAAATATTGATATTACTTCTACGGTGCCAATTGGTAAACAAGTAATCCCAATTCCGTTATTAGATAAAAAAGGTGTTAAGGTTTCATTAGGAAATGATAGTATTACAGATCATTGGTCACCGTTTGGAACAGGTGATATGCTTCAAAAGGCGAATCGATTAGCAGAGCGTTTTGGGTGGAGTGACGAAAGGTCTTTAGGAAAAGCACTTCGCTTTATTACAGGAGGAAAAGAAACGTTAAATAATGAAGGGAAGCGAGTATGGCCGAATGTAGGGGATGAAGCGAGTTTTGTTTTGACAAATGCGACATGCGCTGCTGAAGCAGTAGCGCGTCAAACAGAAAAACGTTTAGTCGTGTATAAAGGAAATATTGTTATTGGAAGTTTAAATGAGGTGGAATTAAATAATCTTGTGTAGAAGAATCGTTTAAATATTTTGAGGAGGGTTCTAATGGTAAGTCTAGAACTCTTCTTTTTTATTCTTACAATATATTTTTTATAGGAAAGCTAGAAGGGATGAAAATTTTGGACAATCAACATAACCAAAATCATATTATGGGAACTTTGCAATGGTTTATATTTTTATTAGCAAATTCAATCGCATTACCAATTGTCGTTGGCGGATTATTTCATCTTACGACGGAAGAAATATTTTATTTAATGCAGCGTACGTTTTTTGTAGTTGGTATATCTTCTTTTTTACAAGGATGGCTTGGGCATAGACTGCCAATTGCGGATGGGCCGGCTGGATCTTGGGTTGGTGTATTTACCGTACTTGCTTATGCAACGGCCGGACAGGATCAATTACATAGTACACTGCAAATTTTAGAATTAGGAATGATAATCTCCGGTGTTATTTTAATAGGATTAGGAGTAACTGGTTTTATAGGGCGTATTTTATTTTTATTTACGCCGCTTGTGACAGGGACGTTTTTACTTTTATTATGTTTACAATTAAGTGGTGTGTTTTTAAAAGGAATGCTAGGAATTACAGCTACTATTTCTCAAATCGACGGATTTACAGCAATAATCGCGTTTAGTATATTTCTGTTCGTTATTATACTATCTAATTTTGGAAAAGGCTTTGTCAAAAGTTATGCAGTTTTAATAGGATTAATTAGTGGATGGATTATTTTTCTCATTGCAGGGAAAGTGACAATCCCATCTCAAGTAACTCATTTTGTGCAACTTCCACATATATTTGCTTGGGGACTTCCAAAATGGAATACAGGTATGGCAGTATCCAGTTTCGTTATGGTATGTATTTTAGTTTCGAATACGGTGGCAGCTATTATAGCAATTAATCAAGCAACTATTCATAAAGCGACTATTGAACAAAAACAGTTGAAGGATGGGACGTGGGTTGGGGGGATTTCACATATCATCTCTTCCGTATTTTCAACTGTAGGTGTCGTTCCGTTACCAGCAACGGCAGGATTTATACGTTTAACAAAACAAAAGTATATACGATCGTTCTTAATGGCATGTGCGTTACTAGTCGTAATGTCTCTTTTTCCAAGTATTATTCGTTACTTAGCATCTTTACCATCTGCTGTCGCATCGGCTGTTTTAATGGCTTCGTTCGTACAGTTAATTGGAATTGGATTTAATAATATAAAACAAGTGCCGATGAGTGAAAGGAATGTAACGATTTTAGGCGTTGCAGTATTATTTGGCAGCGGCGTTATGTTTTTACCGTCTGGAGCACTCCAATCCTTGCCGTCTGTTATGCAATATATATTCGGTAATGGTTTATTTGTAGGTACAGTTGTAAGTATATTGCTAGAACAAATATGGCGCGCTGGAAAGTAAGTGGATAAAAAGAGTGTACGCACTGTATAAAAGTCTAAAATAACATAGGAAATAAAGCCCATTTTCATTCACCACCTGCACATTTCGTTCATACAATATCTTGACTAAATAAACACCCAACTTACACATACACAGCTCTGGCTTAAGCAAGGAGGGTTATACCAGTTGAAGGAAAAAGCGTATCAATCTAAACCTTTACTCACAAAGAGAGAAAGAGAAGTATTTGAATTACTGGTTCAAGATAAAACAACGAAGGAAATTGCAGGTGAACTTTTTATAAGTGAAAAGACAGTTCGCAACCACATCTCAAACGCAATGCAAAAGCTAGGGGTTAAAGGACGTTCACAAGCAGTTGTGGAGCTTCTTCGTATGGGAGAGCTCGAACTATAAGAAAGCAGCCGACTTTTATACAAAGAGTCGGCTATTTTTCTGTTTGCTTCACTTGCTATATGAATGATAAGAACACTCCATACATAAATAGGTAATAAGGAGGGGATATGTTGAAAAGGATACTGTTAGTTTCAACAAGTGCTCATGATATGAATGGACACCCGACTGGTTTGTGGCTTGAAGAGCTCGCAGCTCCTTATCATTTATTTAAAAAGTCTAAGTTTGATGTTGATATTGTGTCAATAAAAGGTGGGAGAGTACCTATAGATAGAGTGTCTATTCCGAATGGTATACCTCGCGAATTCAAGCACGTAGCTTCTTTATTGCAAAATACGAGGCCGATTTCGAATGTTCATTTTTCGGATTATGATGCGGTTTTATTTGGTGGTGGGCACGGGGCGATTGTAGATTTTCCAGGTAATCCATATGTAGCAAATTTAATTGAGAATATGTATAACAATAACCGGATTGTAGCGGCTGTTTGTCACGGAGTAAGCTCCTTAGTCGGTGTGAAAAATAAGGATGGCTCGTTTTTTGTTGCCGGTAAGCGTATAACAGGTTATACAAACGATGAAGAAAAAGCTGTGCATTTAGAAAAGCGCGTTCCGTTTTTGTTAGAAAGTAAGTTGAAAGAAGAAGGAGCTTTGTTTTATGTAGCTCCCAATTTTACGCCGCATGTGGTAGTAGATGGGCATTTAATTACAGGACAAAATCCACAGTCTAGCGTGGAAATAGGTAAGGCTATAAAAAGGGCTGTAAATAAATTATAGAAAAAGTACCCGCTACTAACAAAGGTAGTGGGTATTTTTATCCCGCTATTTGCCGAGCAGCCCGTAAAAGCCCAATTGGTGAGGGTTGATTAAAGTTTCACTTTATCCTAAAATTCCCCCCCTCAAAATTGGTTTGTAACCGTCCAGTTGGTGATAATGGATTATAGTTTTTTATGTATAGTATATGAAAATGTAATAAACTAAAAAGGCGTAATAAGTATAATAACTTCATTTATAATCATTCGTGAATTTGCTATACTATTTTGTATGGACAAAAGGGGAGGCTCTTTTAAATGAGAAAAGTCGCATGTGCAAATACTTATATTAATAAAATAAAGCCCGTTATTAGAAAGACGAGTTTTAGCCAATTGAAAATAGATGAAATTGCGAAATATATGGATATTAGTAAAGCTACTTTATATAAACGTTTTTCTTCGAAAGATGAAATTATTGAGGCGGTAGTAGAGGATTTCATGAATTATCTACTCGAAGGTGATGTGGATAATCAAGATGAAAGCATGTCTTTTGCAGAACGTTTCCAAAAGACGTTTATCCACTCTTTAAAATGTGTGACATATATTTCGGATGTTTTTTTGCAAGATTTGAAAGAAGCATATCCGCATTTGTCAGATCAATTAGTCGCTGCACAACAAAATCGTAATCATAATTTGCAAATGTTTTTTGAAGCGGGTATGGAACAAGGTTATTTTAATAAAATGAATGCACAATTATTTATGGTACAAGATGATGTGATGTTACGACGTATTATAGATCATTCTTTTTGTATTCAGTACGATATTACTTTAAAGAAAGCGATACTTGATTTTTATCAATTAAAGAAGTATCAACTTTTTAAACCAGAGTATATAGAAGCAATTGATGATTCTGAAATTGAAAAAGAAGTTATTGCTATTTTGCAAATGATTTCGTAAAAAAGCAGATCTCCCTTAATAGAGGGAAATCTGCTTTTTTTAGTACATATTATTTTTGCAACTGTTTTAATACTAATTCCGCTACTGGACCACCTGAAGCTGGGTTTTGACCAGTGATAATACGATTATCTTCTAGAGCAAAAGCTTCCCAAGGCTGTGCAGCTTTTTCGTAAAGTCCTCCATTTTTAATGAGTTCATCTTCTGTTAAAAATGGAACGAATTGATCTAATTCAGCTAATTTTTCTTCTTCATTTGAAAAGCCTGTTACCTTCTTACCGCTAATTAAACGATCCCCATTACTTAATGTAATATGAAATAAACCAGCAGCTCCATGACAAACGGAAGAAACAATACCGCCGTTTTCATAAATATTGCGGCTAATATTTTGAAGTTCTTTATTTTCTGGGAAGTCCCAAATAACCCCGTGACCACCTGCGTAATAAATAACAGCGTAGTCTTCTGGATTCACTTCACTTGGTTTCATTGTAGAACCGAGGCGATTCATAAACTCTTTCTTTTGGTACCATTCCCAATCGATGCTCTCCGCCATTGCTAAACTATGTGGATCAATTGGTGTATAACCGCCTTGTGGACTGACGTAATCAACTTCGTAACCCGCTTCTTCTACTTTTTTTACGAAATGTACAGCTTCACCGAGCCAAAGTCCGGTAGCCCTATTTAAATTTGGATATTTTTCTACGCTTGTTAATATAACTAACATTTTTTTCTTCATCATAATCCTCCTATAATGTCTCTTCTATATAAAAGTTCTGTATTCGTTTCATTTTATTAAGTTAAAAAATGCAAATTTGAATAATCATGCCAGTCCTCCTTATATCAGCTTCGAAATTAGTGTATAATAACTTTTGAACAAAGTAAACTAAAAAGACTAAATTAGTTTACTTTGTATGTTTTTCGTTGACAAACTGTAATGCTGAAACTATGATAGTTCCATGAATATCGAACAACATACGTGTTTCGTTTCGAATTCAATTTATCGCACGATAAATTAGCACCATTTATACATTTAATGAAGTTGTTTAGTGGTGATACAACATTTAAATAACTTCATTTTTTTATCAATAGTTTGACAGTTTTAAAATTGTAATCAGGAGAGTGTTACACATGGGGAAAGATATAAGTAACCATTCGAAATGGTTTGTTTTTACATTATGTTTTATTGTTTTGTTAGGACCGATGAACGCTGTGTTATTTAATGTAGCGCTAGAGGATATTGCTAATGATTTATCAATTAGTCAATCGAAAGTAAGTTGGGTTGTAGTAGGGTATTCTTTAGTCGTCGGTATTGGTTCGATGATATATGGAAAACTGGCTGATCGTTACAGTGTAAAAAGGCTATTAATTATTTCTATTATCATATTTGTAGCTGGTTCTATTGTTGGGTTTGTGAATCAATCTTATGAGATTATCATTTTCGCAAGGCTAGTGCAGGCGAGCGGAGGAGCAGCGTTTATTGCGCTTAGTATGATTGCGGTGGCTAAATTAGTTGCTCCAGCTAAAAAACCGGGTGCGTTAGCAATGATTAGTTCTTCTATTGCATTAGCGGTTGGTATTGGACCTTTAGTTGGTGGGGCAATTACAAATACGTTAGGGTGGCCGTATTTATTTTTATTTATGGTTATTTCAATGGTTGGTATTTTCTTGCTCGTAAAATTTATGCCAGAAGAGGTGCAACATACCGATGAAGTGTTCCACTTTGATTTCATTGGAGCATTTTTATTATTTGTATTGATTACGACCGTTTTATTAGGAGTGAATATTAATAGTTGGCTTTTTGTGTTATCTGTTGCTTTCCTATTTTTATTCAAGGCTCATATGAAGAGAGCAGAGTCGCCGTTTATTGATATTGAGTTGTTTACAAATAAACCATTACTGCGTTTAATAGCGGTCGGACTTATCATTAATGTGGCGTTATGTGCTAGTTTATTATTATTACCATTACTGTTAGGAAGAGGGCACGGAGTGTCTCCGTTCGTTATTGGAATTGTATTGTTTGTTGCATCTCTCTTTGGTATTGTATCTAGTTTTATTACCGGAAAGATTATTCCTGCGTTTGGGAATGTGAGGATGATGTATGTAGCGTCTGTAGTTATGATCATTGGCTTTTTGATTTTAGGGATTATTCCAGACGGGAACTTACTCTTTATTTTATTTGCGGTTATTTTAACATTTATGAGTTATTCGGCAATTCAAGTATCATTAAACACATTTATTCCGAAAACATTAAATCCAGCTAAAGTTGGAGTCGGCCTTGGTTTATATAATTTAATTAACTTTTTCGGTATGGCATTCGGGCCAGCTGTAGCGAGCAAAATTATGGAATCTACAAATAGTTATCGATTGAATTTTATTTTGATCGTCATTTTAATTTCTGTTCATTTCGTCTTATTAATGGGAATGTCTTCTTTTCAAAAAAAGATGGAGCAATGAATATGCACTTTATATAGAAGAAACCGACTTTCTTATAGAAGGTCGGTTATTTTTCTATCTTGCAAATTATGAAAAAAAGGAGCAAAATAAAAAAGGTCCTAGTCTATACATGGGCAAATGAAAATTTTCATACAGAAGCATTTGAAGTGAGCGAACTTAAAGTGTGTAAAATATAATGATAAACATAAAAGATGATGAATGAGAAAACGGGTGATGAAGTTGAATAGAGCAATCGGTGTTATCGATTCAGGAGTTGGCGGTTTAACAGTAGCGAAGGAATTAATTCGTCAGTTGCCGAAAGAACGTATCATATATTTAGGAGATACAGCACGTTGTCCTTATGGTCCGCGTTCTCGAGAAGAAGTGCGTCAATTTACGTGGGAAATGACGGAGCATTTACTAGATTTAAATATCAAAATGTTAGTTATTGCGTGTAATACAGCAACTGCGGTTGTATTAGAAGAGATGCAAAAACAATTACCAATTCCAGTAGTGGGAGTTATTCACCCAGGATCACGTACAGCTTTAAAAGTGACAAACACGTATCATGTTGGGATTATTGGAACGATTGGAACTGTGAAAAGTGGTGCATACGAAGAGGCGTTAAAGTCTATTAATAACCGTGTTATGGTAGAAAGTTTAGCTTGTCCACCTTTCGTTGAACTTGTAGAGAGTGGGAATTTCGAAAGTGAAATGGCGTATGAAGTTGTAAGAGAAACGCTGCAACCACTGAAAAGTACCGATATTGATACACTTATATTAGGGTGTACACACTATCCAATTTTAGGACCTGTTATTAAAAAAGTAATGGGAGATAAAGTACAACTAATTAGTTCTGGTGATGAAACAGCACGTGAAGTAAGTACAATCTTATATCATAGTAAAATGTTGAATGAAGGAGAAGAACAAAGCGATCATCTCTTCTTAACAACAGGAAAAATAGGCTTGTTTAAAGAAATTGCATCAAAATGGTTCGGTCAACCGATTGAAAATGTGAAGCATATTCATTTAGAAAAAGAATAATAGTAGAATTCATATAAGTGAGCTCCTGAGAAATCAGGAGTTTTTTTGTTTTATCTTGCTATTTGCTGGGCAGTTAGAACCTCCACTGATTAAAGTTTCACTTTATAAGAGGCACAGCTTGTTCTAAAATGTGAAACGGCTCGTATACATAATAGTACAAACTTAGATTTTAGGGGGGAATGGCATGCCTAAATCCACTTTTAAATGGGTTGTTGGTGCTACTGTGAGCGCTGTTTTACTAACAGGGTGTGGCTTTATAAATCAGGAGAAAGCAACTGAACAAATTGATCCGCCAAAACAAGTTACGTATACAGAGGGTGGGAAGAAAGAAGTAGCTAAAAAAGATAAGCAAGGGCAAATGGTAAATAGAGAACTATACCTTGTTGATAAAAATGGTTATGTTGTACCACAAACGTTAGCTATACCTACTCCGAAAGCAAATGAGACTGTGAAGCAAACGTTAGAATACCTTGTGAAAGATGGACCGGTAACGAATTTATTACCGAATGGGTTTCGTGCAGTCATTCCGGCGAATACAACGATGACTTTAGATTTGAAAAAGGACGGGACGGCAGTTATTGATTTCTCTAAAGAAATGAAAAACTATGCGAAAGAAGAAGAGCGTCAAATCATTGAATCTATAGCGTGGACGTTGACGCAATTTACAGAGATAAAACAAGTGCAGTTCCAAATAAATGGTGAGAAATTGGCGAAGATGCCGGTTGCTGGTACACCGCTTGGTGAAGGAGTGAGCCGTGCAAATGGTATTAACTTCGATGATGAACAAGTAGCAGATGTAACGAATACAAAACCAGTCACACTATATTTCATGGCGCAAAATAATAATAAACAGCAATACTACGTACCAGTCACACGCCGCGTTGCGGAAGGAAAAGAAAATGATTATGCAGCAATTATAGATGAACTTGTAAAAGGTCCGATTCATCAATCGCTCCTGAATGATTTTAATCCAGGCGTTAAGCTTATTACGAATCCGAAATTACAAGACGGAAATCTTACATTAAACTTTAATGAAAATATATTTGTAAACCCAGATAAAAATATGATTTCAAATTACGTATTGAAGTCGTTAGTTTTATCTTTAACAGAAAAGAAAGGTGTGAAAAATGTTTCTATTGAAGTGAATGGAAAAGCAAATCTTATAGATGAAAAGGGCGGAAAGTTAATAAAACCTGTAGATCGTCCAGAAAACGTGAATACAGGTAGTTTTTAATCTTGAATAATTTGATATACTTAAGTAAGAAAGGAGAATTGCTTTTTGGGTTCTCCTTCTTTTATTGTATACATATCATACATTTAAATTTGGCTATACTAACGAGTAGTAATTAAGAGGAGGTTATTTTTATGCGAGTAGATGGTAGAGAGAAAACAGAATTACGCCATATACATATTCATACGAATTATTTAAAACATCCAGAGGGATCTGTATTAATTGAAGTTGGGGATACAAAGGTGATTTGCTCAGCAACAATTGAAGAGCGTGTACCACCGTTTATGCGTGGAGAAGGAAAAGGATGGGTAACAGCTGAATACGCGATGATTCCGCGTGCAACAGAACAACGTACAATTAGGGAGTCAAGCAAAGGGAAAGTAACAGGACGTACAATGGAAATTCAACGTCTAATTGGACGAGCATTACGTGCGGTAGTTGATTTAGAAGCGCTTGGCGAGAGAACAGTTTGGATTGACTGTGATGTTATCCAAGCAGATGGTGGAACGAGAACAGCGTCTATTACAGGTGCATATGTAGCGATGGTATTAGCTTTCGAGAAATTATTACAAGCAGAAAAAGTATCTAAAATTCCAGTAAAAGATTATTTAGCAGCAACGTCAGTAGGAATTGTTGAAGAGCAAGGTGTTGTTTTAGATTTAAACTATGCAGAAGATTCTAAAGCAGACGTTGATATGAACGTAATTATGACTGGAAAAGGCCAATTTGTTGAAGTGCAAGGAACTGGAGAAGAAGCGACGTTTAGTAGAGCGCAGTTAAATGAACTACTTGATGCTGCGGAAAAAGGTATTTTCCAACTGATTGATATGCAAAAAGAAGCTTTAGGTAACATCGTATCTCATATAGAGTAGAGGTGGAAAGTATGAAACAAGTTGTTGTAGCGACAAAAAATATGGGGAAAGTACGTGAGTTTGCTGAGTTATTTGAGCGATTTGATTTAGAAGTGAAATCATTACACGATTTTCCTCATATTGAAGAAGTCGAAGAAACTGGTGAAACATTTGAAGAAAATGCGATCTTAAAAGCGGATAGTTTGAGTAGACAGTTGAATTCTATCGTAATTGCGGATGATTCGGGTCTTATTGTAGATGCTTTAAATGGAAAACCAGGAGTGTATTCAGCGCGTTTTGCTGGTGAACCGAAAAATGATCAAGCAAATATCGATAAAGTGTTACAAGAATTAAATGGTGTGGACTTTGAAAAGCGTAAAGCGCGTTTCTATTGTGCATTAGCAGTTGCTTTCCCTGAAGGTGATAAAAAGCCTGTCATTGTAAATGGGACATGTGAAGGATTTATTTTAGAACAACGCCGAGGAGAAAATGGTTTTGGATACGATCCGATCTTTTATGTGGAAGAATACAAAAAAGCAATGGCGGAATTAAGTTCAGATGAGAAAAATGCTATTAGCCACCGTGGCCGCGCTCTTCGTAAGTTAGAAGAAAAAATCCCGGAATGGTTTTTAGGAGAATAAGGGAGAGAGAATGATGAAAGCTTTAATCGTAAGCGATAGTCATAGCTCTGTGAAGGAATTACAGCAGTTGAAAGAGAAATATGAAGGGGAAGTAGACATCATGATTCATTGCGGTGATTCAGAGCTAACGCCTGCTCATGAAGAACTGCAAGGTTTCCATGTTGTAAAAGGAAACTGTGATTATACTAACTTTCAAGATGAAATTGTAACTGATGTAGATGGAATTCGCTTCTTAGTTGCGCATGGACATCGTCATAATGTGAAAATGACATTACAAACGCTAGCGTACCATGCTGAAGAAGTGGGAGCGCAAGTTGCATGCTTCGGACATTCTCACGTATTAGGTGCGGAATTAATCGACGGCGTTTTATTTATTAATCCAGGCAGTATTTTATTACCACGTCAGCGTGTAGAGAAGACATTTGCTTTATTAGAAATGGATGAAAATCAAATGGAAGTTCGTTTTGAAACACTAGACGGACAGCTAGTTGAACAAGCAGTTTTTAAAAGAGGATAAGAAAAATTATCCTCTTTTAAAAAAGGTGTTGACTTTATGTGTGGTTATACATATAATAAATATTGTCGATAGGGCAACGGCGCTAACGAAGAGAAAATAAAATAACATATGCGGGTGTAGTTTAGTGGTAAAACAAGAGCCTTCCAAGCTCTGGTCGAGAGTTCGATTCTCTTCACCCGCTCCATGTCCCAGTAGCTCAGCCGGATAGAGCATACGCCTTCTAAGCGTACGGTCGGGAGTTCGAATCTCTCCTGGGACGCTAACAAAACCTTGTTATCTTTTGATAACAAGGTTTTTTGTTTGTCTAAAAATTGATGTTTGGGTTATAAGTGTAGTTCATTCTTAATATCTGCGACCTTTCTTTCGATATTAAGCAGTTGCATATGTACTTCTTTTTCTTAAATAAAAAGAGCGCTGTTTATCCCGCATTAGCGGGCAGCCCGATTGGTGAGGGCTGATTAAAGTTTCACTTTATGCGCCCTGTTCCTCATATTTAATTTAAAGAATCAATAGGCTTATGGTGGAACTCAAATCAACATCTAGATTCTCCTAATTGTTCACTTACAATGTTATAAAAGTTTTTACCATTCTAGTACGATTGAACAGCAGTTATCGGAACTTATCTCCGACGGTGTGTTACAATTAACCGAAGTGGAAAGCGAGGATCTCCAATTGACTGGACGTGTGATTGATTGGACAGTTTAAGAAGGTTGTATAAAAAGGGAGATGGCGCAAAGATGGCGAGATCAAACGAGAATAATTTAACGGAGAAATTGGCAGAAGGTCAACGGAAATATGGTGACGGCAACTTTACAGTACAGAACATCGGTGATGAAACTAACCCGAATTGGACTGTTGTAAAAAATGTGAGGAAGGGATCAGCAGGCATTCGCGAAGGAGAAGATATATTAAGACTGCGATCAAAATATATAAAATAGTACGGAAATGGGCGGAGCGGGAGTTCGAATCTCTCCTGGGACGGTAAGAAAACCTTGTTATCTTGTTGATAACAAGGTTTTTTGTTTAGTTATTAATAAACTTCTCAAATACAAAACCATAATCTTTCACATTATATTGTTTCTTCGTATCAACAAGCCAGTTAAAGGCGATCTCGTTCATCTCTTTAAATTGTTCTGCTAAGTTTACTTGTGCATTTGAAATACGGCTAAAAGCATTAGATGCCATATCTAAACTTTTATGTGCATATTGTAATGTAATGTCGTTGTCGTATGAAATTTCTTCGATTTTAAGTAAAGCTTTATATAAATCTTTTAATTCTTCAATATGTTTTTTATGAACATCAATTGAGTAATGCTCATCGCCCATTTGAAACTTAATTTCTACATCTAAATCAATCGTTCCTGCAGTTTCAAGTGCTACGTTTTTAATTTGATATTTACTATAGCTATAGCGGCGCAGTGTACGTTTTTTGCTTGTTGCGCTTGTACCGTCTAAGTGAATTAACCCTTTGTTTGTAAAGCAATATTCATCTGATTTCGATTTAATTAGAAAATAAATTTTCTCCCCATCTTCATGCATCACATAATCATCAGCATCGACCTTATCATAGTCTTTAGGTGTAATGACAGAACCTACATCGCTTAGTCCTAATACATCTGCCGCCATTTTTTTAAACATATATAATCCCCCTTGTAAATTAAATTCTTAATTGTACAAAAATATATTAACATGATTTTCATCCTTTGTTTTCTTGTAATACGAAAATATCTGAAGGTAAGTTAAGAAAAGTAATGAATAATTATTTTGATCCTAAATTATTTAGTAAATCTATTAGTTTAAGAATCGATTCGCCGAAAAATAACTAAGAGAAAAAAGTTAATTTTACAAGTGATTATAGAGGAATTCCGTGAAAGCACCTCAAGCGATATGAGGTGTTTTTAAATCTCTTTTTGAAATCTTACAATTCTGTAAGGTAACTGTAAGGTAGTTCGATGGTAAGAAACTGCTAATCTTTTATAATGAAGATAACAACGATAAAACGAGGAGGAAGAAATGATGAAAGGATTAGTTGTAACGGGCTTAACGGTTGCTTTTGGATTTGTAGCGTATGAGAAATTAACGTATGTAGTTGATGTTGTGAAACATTTGATCGCTTAGAGAAAACAGCTATGAGAGGGAAAGGGAATGAGTGAATGAATGGAATGGTTATTTGGAATTATAGGTACTTGTAGTGTAGTGTTATTGTTCTTTGTCCCAAGTGGTATACTTAGTTCGACAACAAGTTTGTTCTTCTTAAGTTTGTTTGCTTGTACGATGCTTATTATTATGTTTTTAATGAAGCGAAGTAAACCAATCTTCTATTTTAGCATGATTGTTATGGCAATTATTGTTCTCCAAATTATTACCCTTGTAATATACCCCACAATTATAAAAGCTTTCCATTAATGATGAATCCTCTGCGCTTGTTGCTGGGGATTTTTATTTGTACAATTTTAATTTTTAGTAGAAATTTATTCGTATTGGAATGTAAAAATTAAATATTTCCATATTTCAAACAAATAGTTTAGGGATGTTGTGTTCTCATTACGCATTTGATATATTTACTTTGAACATAATTAAAATCAAGAAAAAGAGGCGGACGTATGGATAAAAAAGAAAATACGGTCGTATTGTTTCCGCAACTATCAGAGCGCTATATTGATGAAGGTTTTTTAGCGCTGAAAGAGCGGGAATTCGAAGATGCATTGCGTTGCTTTGAAATATTACGTCAGTATAATGCGGAAACGGAACAAACGGAATTAGCTTCAGTTATTTGTTTACTCGAATTAAAACGTATGGAAGAAGCGAAAGACAAATGTGAACAGTTGCTTAAAACAGGAGTTGTCTTATTTGGTGATATTCTTGAAACGTACGTAACTATTTTAGTTCAAACAAATGATTATGAAGGTGTTATTGAAACTGTTGAAAAGGTTTTACAAACGAAAGATATAATGCCTGATCAAAAGGAAAAATTAGCGCAGCTTGCTTTATTTGCAGAAGGTATGCTAAATGAGGGAGACGCATCGCTAGTGGATTCAAATTTTGAATTGGAAGAGTTTACTAATGAAATTTTTGGAGAAAACTTTGGACAGAAGCTAAGAGCGATTCAGCGACTTTCGTTAAAAGACTTAGATCTTGCATTACCTGTTTTAAAGAAATTTTTAATAGACGAAGAGCAGCACCCCTATTTGAAAACTTCTATTTTGTATAAAATGATAGAAAGTCAGGTAGAAGAAGAAATAGAGGTAGAAAAGTTTGGAAATACGATTAAGGTGATTCCAGCATTTACAGGTCATAATGAGGAGCAATCCAATAACATTATACATAAATTATCAAGCCGATTAGAGCAAAATTATCCCGATATATTTGAAGCAATGGTTACATATTGGAAAGAGTTGCAAATTAGCATTTTCCCATTCGCTCTATTAATGGATAAAGAAGAGATTTGGTCAGCTGTTTTAGAGAGAATTGGAAGAAAGCGTTTCGGATTGGCTATAGATGAAGAAGAGCTTATGGCAGCATATAATATCGAATTGGAAGAGTTTCATATTGCCTATCAATGGTTATTACGTGTTGAAAGAGAAGGATATTTGCCCGTATAATTATGAAAAAGAATCGTTCAGTTCTTGAAACGAGCATATTCTATGTTATAATGTAAGGGTTGCAAAAGGCAGAAATCTGCCTGTTTGTAAGAGAAGAGAAGTGTAATTCTCTTACTTAATATGTTTCATATTATTCTCGAACAAAATATACCGTAGTTGTCTTCTGGGCAATTAGTAGATTGGAACATTATATCTGAAAGCTTTTGCTAGAGGATTATTTGTGTATTTGTTATTTCAAAAAAGAGATAATGAAGATCTTAATCTATAGAGGTATGTGCATACATTATTATAGTTGGAGGGAAAGAATAAATGTCTACAAAATGGGAAAAATTAGAAGGTAACGTTGGCGTTTTAACAATCGAAGTTGATGCTAAAGAAGTAAACAACTCTATCGACGCTGCGTTCAAAAAAGTAGTAAAAACAATTAACGTACCAGGTTTCCGTAAAGGAAAAATGCCTCGTCCATTATTCGAACAACGCTTTGGTATTGAATCTTTATACCAAGATGCTTTAGATATCATTTTACCAAAAGCATACGGTGAAGCGATTGAAGAAGCTGGTATCTTCCCAGTTGATCATCCTGAAATCGACATCGAGAAGTTCGAAAAAAATACTAACCTTATCTTCACTGCAAAAGTTACAGTGAAACCTGAAGTTAAATTAGGTGAGTACAAAGGTTTAGCAGTAGAAAAAGTTGAAACAACTGTAACTGACGAAGATGTAGAGAACGAATTAAAATCTTTACAAGAGCGTCAAGCTGAACTAGTTGTTAAAGAAGAAGGAACTGTTGGAAACGGTGATACAGCTGTAATCGACTTCGAAGGTTTCGTTGATGGCGAAGCATTTGAAGGCGGAAAAGGCGAAAACTACTCTCTAGCAATCGGTTCTGGTACATTCATCCCAGGTTTCGAAGAGCAAGTAATCGGTCTTAAATCTGGTGAGTCTAAAGACGTTGAAGTATCATTCCCAGAAGAGTACCATGCTGCTGAATTAGCTGGCAAACCAGCAACATTCAAAGTAACAATTCACGAAATCAAAACAAAAGAACTTCCTGAGTTAAACGACGAGTTCGCTAAAGAAGCTGACGAAGAAGTTGCAACTCTTGATGAATTAAAAGCAAAACTTCGCACAAACTTAGAAGAAGGCAAAAAGCACGAAGCTGAGCACAAA
This sequence comes from Bacillus sp. L_1B0_5, assembly GCF_000836715.1. Taxonomy (NCBI): domain Bacteria; kingdom Bacillati; phylum Bacillota; class Bacilli; order Caryophanales; family Bacillaceae; genus Bacillus; species Bacillus sp. L_1B0_5. The sequence continues at coordinate 38,391 of NZ_JXIS01000009.1, forward strand.
GTACGTGACGAAGTAGTAGAATTAGCTGCTGCTAACGCTGAAATCGAAATTCCAGAAGCTATGATCAACACTGAGTTAGATCGTATGGTTCGTGAATTCGAGCAACGTTTAAGCCAACAAGGTATGAACCTTGAGCTTTACTACCAATTCACAGGTACTGACGCTGACAAATTAAAAGAGCAAATGAAAGAAGATGCACAAAAACGTGTAAGAATCAATCTTGTTCTTGAAGCTATCATTGAAGCTGAAAACATCGAAGTTACTGAAGAAGAAGTAACTGCAGAAGTTGAAAAAATGGCTGAAATGTATGGTATGCCAGTAGACGCTATCAAGCAAGCTCTTGGAAGCGTAGACGCTTTAGCTGAAGATCTTAAAGTACGTAAAGCTGTAGACTTCTTAGTAGAAAACGCTGCATAATAAAATAACAAGGCACGATTTTAATCGTGCCTTGTTTTATAAATATAGAAATATATTTATAAAACTTTTCGATGGAGAAGGAAAAGTTCCTTTACAAGTCGAATATACATATTTCAAAAGTTTTAAATTTTTTTATTTGTACATAACTAGTCATATTATTTGTATTTCTCGCCACGTAGTGACATAATATGTATTTACATACGATACATTTATCGTGTACATACGAAGGCAAGAGGTTAGCACTTTGTAAGGGGTGTGAAAATATGTTTAAATTTAATGATGAAAAAGGGCAATTAAAATGTTCTTTCTGTGGTAAAACACAAACGCAAGTTCGAAAGTTAGTGGCAGGTCCAGGTGTTTACATTTGTGACGAGTGTATCGAACTTTGTACTGAAATTGTACAAGAGGAGCTTGCGAAGGACGAAGAAGTAGAATTCAAAGATGTACCGAAACCGGTAGAAATTCGTGAAATCTTAGATGAGTATGTCATCGGGCAAGATAGCGCGAAAAAAGCACTAGCGGTAGCGGTATATAACCATTACAAACGCATTAATTCTAACAGCAAAATTGATGATGTAGAATTAGCGAAGAGTAATATCGCACTTATCGGGCCAACAGGTAGTGGTAAAACATTACTGGCACAAACGTTAGCGCGTATTTTAAATGTTCCATTTGCAATCGCGGACGCAACATCTTTAACAGAAGCTGGATATGTTGGGGAAGATGTAGAAAATATCTTACTAAAATTAATTCAAGCAGCTGATTATGATGTAGAGAAAGCGGAAAAAGGAATCATTTATATTGATGAGATTGATAAAGTGGCACGTAAGTCCGAAAATCCATCAATTACACGTGATGTATCTGGTGAAGGTGTGCAGCAGGCACTTCTGAAAATTTTAGAGGGTACTGTAGCAAGCGTTCCACCTCAAGGTGGTCGTAAGCATCCGCACCAAGAGTTTATTCAAATTGATACAACGAACATCTTATTCATTTGTGGTGGAGCGTTTGATGGCATTGAGCCGATTATTAAACGTCGTCTTGGTGAAAAAGTAATTGGATTTGGTTCTGAGAAGAAAAATGCTGATGTAAATGAGAAGCATGTTTTATCTCACGTATTACCAGAAGATCTTTTAAGATTTGGTTTAATTCCAGAGTTTATCGGTCGTCTTCCAGTTATTGCGAACCTAGAGCCACTTGATGAAGATGCTCTTGTTGATATTTTAACGAAACCGAAAAATGCACTTGTTAAGCAATTCCAAAAACTATTGGAGCTTGACGATGTTGAGTTAGAGTTTGAAGAAGGTGCACTAATCGAAATTGCAAAAAAAGCAATTGAACGTAAAACGGGTGCTCGTGGACTTCGTTCTATTATTGAAGGCTTAATGCTTGATGTAATGTTCGAACTTCCATCTCGTAAAGATATCGAGAAGTGTATTCTTACAAAAGAAACAGTAGCTGATAATGAGCCGCCAAAATTGGTGTTACAAGACGGTACTGTACTTGATACAAAAACATCTGCATAATGCGAAAGGGAAACAGCAATTTTTATAATTGCTGTTTTTCTTTATGTTTAGCTATGTTCCTCCGCGGAAATACTAAGAGATAAAATATTGCGGGAGGAAATAAATAATGAGCTGGACAAATATATTTTTAGTTGTTCAACTTGTTTTTGGTGTAATTGTCGGATTGTATTTCTGGCATTTACTTCGAAATCAACGAACACAAAAAGTTTCAATTGATCGAGAATCGAAAAAAGAATTAGAACAGCTTCGTAAAATGCGTGAGATTTCTTTAACAGAGCCGCTAGCAGAAAAGGTGCGTCCTACATCCTTTTTAGATATTGTAGGGCAAGAGGACGGGATTAAGTCGTTAAAAGCGGCTCTTTGTGGTCCGAATCCGCAACATGTAATCATATATGGCCCGCCAGGTGTTGGGAAAACAGCGGCAGCACGTCTTGTATTAGAAGAAGCGAAACGAAATCCTAAATCTCCATTTCGTACGAATGCAACATTTATTGAACTTGATGCGACGACAGCTCGGTTTGATGAACGTGGTATCGCAGACCCTTTAATTGGTTCGGTGCATGATCCGATTTATCAAGGTGCTGGGGCGATGGGGCAAGCAGGTATTCCGCAACCGAAAAAAGGTGCTGTAACAGATGCGCATGGTGGTATTTTGTTTATTGATGAGATTGGTGAACTCCATCCGATTCAAATGAACAAAATGTTAAAGGTGTTAGAAGATAGAAAAGTATTTTTAGAAAGTGCGTACTATAGTGAAGAAAATACGATGATCCCAACATATATACATGATATTTTTCAAAAAGGCTTACCGGCAGATTTTCGCTTAGTTGGAGCAACGACACGTTCGCCAGAGGAAATTCCTCCTGCTATTCGGTCACGTTGCTTAGAAGTATTTTTCCGTGAATTAGATACGGAAGAAATTCAAAAAGTAGCGAAAAATGCCGCGGAAAAAGTAGAAATGCAAATAGGTGAAAATGGTATTGAAATGATTGGGATGTATGCAAGAAATGGACGAGAAGCGATTAATCTTGTGCAAATCTCTGCTGGTATGGCGATAAATGAAGAACGTTCTTTCATTAAAGATGAAGATATAGAGTGGGTTGTTCACTCAAGTCAGCTTACACCAAAATACGAAAAGCACATTTATCCGATTCCAAGGATTGGTCTTGTAAATGGTCTTGCTGTATACGGACCAAATACAGGTGCGTTATTAGAAATTGAAGTAACAGCAATTCCGGCGAAAGATAAAGGATCGGTAAATGTTACCGGAATTGTAGAAGAAGAAAGTATTGGTAGTCAAACGAAATCGATTCGCCGTAAAAGTATGGCAAAAGGCTCTGTTGATAATGTATTAACAGTACTTCGTTCTTTAGATGTGTTGCCAGAAGGATACGATATACATATTAATTTTCCAGGTGGTATCCCAATTGATGGACCTTCTGCAGGAATCGCTATGGCAACAGGTGTATATTCTGCGGTGCATCGCACATATGTAAATAATGAAGTAGCGATGACAGGTGAAATAAGTATACACGGAGAAGTAAAGCCTATTGGTGGCGTGTACGCAAAAATAAAAGCTGCGAAAAAAGCGGGAGCTAAGAAAGTCATTATTCCTGCTGAAAATATGCAACCATTTTTGTATACGATAAAGGGAATTGAAATTATTCCTGTCCGTAAGTTAAAAGAAGTATTTGAGTTAACGTTTATGCAAGAAAATATGCATAGAGAGCTAGATGTACATACTAACGTAGACGAAACAGATGCACAATCTATGTAAAAATAAACAATAATAAAATTTGCCAGACTTCGTTTAAGTTTGTATGCTTAATCGGAGTCTTTTTTCTTTTCGTGAGATAGAAAAACAAGCTATTTACAATTGCGAGGAATCTCAGCAATTGCATCTAGGTGTATTGTAATATAAAATAGTTGAACAGGAGTTTAATTTATTATGGAGGTGCTATGTCTAGTATGAATACGAACAAAAGAATCGTGCCCCTCCTACCATTAAGAGGCGTTCTCGTATATCCAACGATGGTTTTGCATCTTGATGTAGGACGTGATAAATCGATACAAGCACTAGAGCAGGCGGCAATGGATGAAAATATCATCTTTTTAGCAATGCAAAAAGAAATGAATATCGATGATCCGAAAGAAGATGACATATATAGTGTAGGTACAGTGGCGAAAGTAAAGCAAATGCTAAAATTGCCGAACGGTACGCTTCGTGTCCTTGTGGAAGGTTTACATAGAGCAGAAGTAATAGAGTTTATCGAAGAAGAAAATGTAGTACAAGTGTCTATTAAAACGGTAACTGAAGAAGTAGAAGATGATTTAGAAGAGAAAGCTCTTATGCGTACGTTACTGGAGCATTTCGAACAATATATTAAAGTTTCGAAAAAAGTTTCAAATGAAACATTTGCAACGGTAGCTGATGTAGAGGAACCAGGGAGATTAGCTGATTTAATTGCTTCTCACTTGCCGATTAAAACGAAGCAGAAACAAGAGATTCTAGAGATTGTATCTGTAAAAGAACGATTACATACACTTATTTCAATTATTCAAGATGAACAAGAGTTACTTAGCCTAGAAAAGAAAATTGGGCAACAAGTGAAACGTTCAATGGAGCGCACGCAAAAAGAATATTTCTTACGTGAGCAAATGAAGGCGATTCAAACTGAACTTGGCGACAAAGAAGGTAAGGGCGGAGAAGTAGAAGAACTTCGTGAAAAAATTGAACAGTCAGGAATGCCTGAAGAAACAATGAAGGCTGCGCTGAAAGAATTAGATCGTTATGAAAAGTTACCAGCAAGTTCTGCGGAGAGTGGTGTTATTCGCAATTATATCGATTGGTTATTAGCGCTTCCGTGGACAGAGGCAACAGAAGATATAATTGATCTTGCTCATTCGGAAGAGATTTTAAATAACGATCATTACGGTCTTGAAAAAGTGAAAGAGCGTGTACTTGAATATTTAGCTGTACAGAAGTTAACGAATTCATTAAAAGGACCTATCCTTTGTTTAGTAGGCCCTCCTGGGGTCGGAAAAACTTCGTTAGCACGTTCAATTGCAACATCATTGAATCGTAACTTTGTCCGTGTATCTCTTGGTGGTGTGCGTGATGAATCTGAAGTTCGTGGTCACCGCCGTACATATGTTGGAGCAATGCCAGGACGCATTATTCAAGGTATGAAAAAGGCGAAAACAGTTAATCCAGTCTTCTTATTAGATGAGATTGATAAAATGTCTAACGATTTCCGTGGAGATCCATCAGCAGCATTACTTGAAGTATTAGATCCAGAACAAAACCATAACTTCAGTGATCATTACATTGAAGAACCATATGATCTATCGAAAGTTATGTTTGTAGCAACTGCTAATACACTTTCAAGTATTCCAGGTCCATTACTTGACCGTATGGAAATCATTTCGATTGCTGGCTATACAGAACTTGAAAAAGTACACATTGCTCGCGAGCATTTACTGCCGAAACAATTAAAAGAGCATGGCTTACGAAAAGGTAATTTACAAGTGCGCGATGAAGCACTTCTTGAAATTATTCGTTATTATACACGTGAGGCTGGTGTTCGTACGCTAGAACGCCAAATTGCAAAAGTTTGCCGTAAAGTAGCGAAAATTATCGTTACAGCAGAACGTAAACGTATCGTTGTGACAGAGAAAAAGATTGTTGATTTACTTGGTAAACACATATTCCGTTATGGGCAAGCTGAAAAAACAGACCAAGTTGGTATGGCAACAGGTCTAGCTTACACAGCAGCAGGCGGCGATACACTTGCAATTGAAGTTTCTGTAGCGCCAGGAAAAGGGAAACTAATTTTAACAGGGAAACTTGGGGATGTTATGAAAGAATCAGCACAAGCTGCGTTTAGTTATATACGTTCTCGTGCAGAAGAGCTTCAGATTGATCCGAATTTCCATGAGAAAAATGATATTCATATTCATGTTCCAGAAGGAGCAGTTCCGAAAGATGGACCGTCAGCAGGTATTACGATGGCAACGGCACTTATTTCTGCACTAACAGGTATTCCTGTAAGTAAAGAAGTAGGTATGACAGGTGAAATTACACTTCGTGGTCGTGTATTACCAATTGGTGGCTTAAAAGAAAAAACATTAAGTGCTCACCGCGCAGGCTTAACAAAAATTATTTTGCCAGCAGAAAACGAGAAAGATTTAGATGATATTCCAGAGAGCGTAAAAGAAAACCTTACGTTTGTGCTTGCATCTCATTTAGATGAAGTATTGGAGCACGCATTAGTAGGAGTGAAACAATGAAAGTAACAAAAGCAGATATTGTAATTAGTGCTGTTAAACCAGAACAATATCCAGACAGTGATTTACCAGAAATTGCATTAGCAGGTCGTTCAAATGTCGGGAAGTCTTCCTTTATTAATAAAATTTTAAATCGTAAAAAGTTAGTGCGTATTTCTTCTAAACCAGGAAAAACGCAAACGCTGAACTTTTTCTTAATCAATGAGATGATGCATTTTGTTGACGTTCCAGGTTATGGATATGCGAAAGTGTCTAAGTCGGAGCGCGCGGCATGGGGGAAAATGATTGAAACGTACTTTACAACGCGTAAGCAATTAGACGCAGCTGTATTAGTAGTTGATTTACGTCACCAACCAACAAGTGATGACGTGATGATGTATGATTTCTTAAAGCATTATGAAATCCCAACAATTATTATTGCGACGAAAGCTGATAAAATCCCGAAAGGGAAATGGCAAAAGCATTTAAAAGTTGTAAAAGAAACGCTTGCTGTTGAAATTGGCGATGAAATCGTTCTATTCTCTTCTGAAACAGGACTTGGAAAAGAAGAAGCGTGGAAGGCAATTCATAAAATGACAAAAACAAAAAACGCGTGACGAATGTCGCGCGTTTTTTTCTTTATATAAGCTGTTAACGTACGTTTAATGTAACTTCAATATTACCTCGTGTTGCTTTAGAGTAAGGACATACACCGTGAGCCGCTTCTACAAGTTCTTGTGCTTCGCTATGTGAAACGCCAGCGACATGTACATCAAGCACGGCAGATAGGCCAAAACCACCATCTGTATCTTTTCCGATAGAAACGTGAGCGGTTACTTCTGTACTTTCTACTTTCATACGTTTTGTACGAATGACAAGTTGTAATGCACTATCGAAACAAGCTGCATAACCAGCTGCAAATAGTTGTTCTGGATTTGTTGCTTCTCCACCTGCACCACCTAGTGCTTTCGGCATTTTCACATCAAGATTTAATATGCCATCATCTGAAACTACTTTCCCATTTCTTCCACCTGTTGCTGTTACTGAAGCAGTATATAATTTATCCATATTTATTCCCCTTTTCCATCATTAATTGTTTTCATTGTTTCAATTAGTTTATTTAGTTGAATTAATAAAGAGCGATATTCTTGCTCTGTAATTCCTAAGTTTGTAGCCATTGTTGTCGGTAATGAACAAGCCTTTTCCTTTAAATTTTTACCTTGTTCTGTTAATTCAATACAAACTTTTCGCTCGTCTTCTTTGGAACGAACACGTTTTACAAGTGTTAATGATTCCATTCGTTTTAACATAGGTGTTAACGTACCGGAATCTAAAAATAGACGTTCTCCAATTTCTTTTACTGTTAGTCCATCTTGCTCCCATAGTACGAGTAAAGTAATGTACTGGGGATACGTAATACCCATCTCTTCTAAATAAGGTCGATAAAAACGAGTAACCTCTCTAGAACAGGCATAAATAGAAAAACAAAGTTGGTTATCTAGATGCAAAGAGTCCTCTGTCATACATAACTCCCTTCTGATTAAGTTGTGCACAACTTAATTTTGTAAAATCAATATAACGAAAAAGAAATAAAATGTCAAATACATTGTATTGAGAAAGTGTTTGCTACATTTTGGAACAATCATACATATTTTCCTTCATGATGAAAGAAGATAGGAAAGATGATGTTATAATTTATATGGAATAGTTTCCATCACTTGATTATGAGGACTTTTTTTGGTAACGTACAAATAGAGTTATTAATTTATAATCATTATAAAGTAGGATTTTTTTTATTAGTTTGCTGAATCTCCTTTATTACATACGGAGAATAATTAAAAAATAATCGGTTGTTCACACGATTGTCAGATTCATAAGAGGAAAGTTGTATTATGATAGTAGATAAAGTGATAAAACGGGTGAAGGGGGACATGCTGCGTGCATATTCTTGTTGTTAGTGTAAATTATCGAACAGCCCCTGTAGAATTTCGTGAGAAACTCACATTTCAGGCAGCAGAGCTAGAGCGAGCGATGACTACATTACAAAATCAAAAGAGCGTGTTAGAGAATGTCATTGTATCAACTTGTAATCGCACTGAGATTTATGCTGTTGTCGATCAATTACACACGGGACGGTATTATATTAAGAAATTTTTAGCTGATTGGTTTCAGCTTGAAATAGAAGAAGTCGCACCATATTTAACTATTTTTGAACAAGATGGTGCAATAGACCATTTATTCCGCGTAACGTGCGGTTTAGATTCTATGGTAGTTGGAGAAACACAGATTTTAGGCCAAATAAAAGATAGCTTTTTAGAAGCACAACAAGTTAAAGCAACAGGCACAATTTTTAATGAATTGTTTAAGCAAGTCATTACATTAGCAAAACGTGCCCACTCAGAAACAACAATTGGTGAAAGTGCGATGTCTGTTAGTTATGCTGCTGTTGAGCTTGGAAAGAAAATATTTGGCGAGTTAACGGATTGTCACGTGCTTATTCTTGGTGCTGGTAAAATGGGCGAACTTGCACTACAAAACTTATATGGAAGTGGTGCTCGTAAAGTAACAGTTATGAATAGGACGCTTTCGAAAGCAGAAGTAATGGCTGAGAAATATATGGGACATGCAAAATCATTAAGCGAATTACAATGTGCATTATTAGAAGCAGATATTTTAATTAGTTCAACTGGTGCATCTGAGTATGTCATTACGAAAGAGATGATGACAAAGGTGGAGAAAATGCGCTCTGGTCGTCCTTTGTTTATGGTTGACATTGCAGTGCCACGTGATATTGATCCAGCGATTGATGAGCTAGAAGGTTCTTTCTTGTATGACATTGATGATCTGCAAGGAGTAGTGGAGGCAAACCGTGCTGAGCGTTTGAAAGAAGCAGAGAAAATTCAATTTATGATTGAAGAGGAAATTGTTCTATTTAAAACGTGGTTAAGTACACTTGGTGTTGTTCCATTAATATCAGCTCTTCGTGATAAGGCACTTGCAATCCAAAGTGAAACGATGGTAAGCCTAGAGCGAAAAATACCAAACCTTAGTGATCGTGAGAAAAAAGTTATTAGTAAGCATACGAAAAGTATTATTAATCAATTATTAAAAGACCCAATTTTAGTAGCAAAAGAAATAGCTGCTGAAGAGGGAGCGAGCGAAAAACTAGCGTTATTTGCGAAGATTTTCGATTTAGAAACGGAAGAAGTAGAGAGTCGTGCGGAAGAAGTAGAACATAAAAGAGTGTGGACACCATCCGTTCCATCTTTATAATTTGGAAGGATGATCGGATGAGTTTTTTAAATAACAGTATTATTTATCATATTGCAATTATTTTATATGCTTGTAGCATTAGTTTATATTTTATAGATTATTTCCAAAGTAACCGAAAGGCGAACCGATTTGCTTTTTGGTTACTTTCGATTGTGTGGGTATTGCAGTCTATTTTTATGTTGCTTAGGGCGACAGATTCAGAAACGAATCCCATTTTAACTTTATTATCAGGGATTTATTTTTATGTTTGGTTATTGATTACGATGTCGTTAGTCATAAATCGATTTATGCGCGTTGACTTTTTAGTCTTCTTTACAAATGTTGTTGCATTTGGCGTAAGCGCTTTTTCTATTTTTACACCGCTCGGAAAGATGTCGCCAGTACTTGCAGAGCAATTAGTTTCAGAACTTGTATACGTGCATGTTGGAATGGCGATTATTTCTTATGCAACGTTTACGGTATCGTTTATTTTTTCTATTATGTATTTACTGCAATATCGCCTATTAAAAAAGAAAAAGTGGAATGCGAGATTAAGAAGGTTAGGGAATTTACCGAAGCTTGAATCTACGTCTTACGGATTAAATTTATTTTCTGTTCCATTTTTCTTACTAGCAATTTTATTAGGGTGCATATGGGGATATACAAAATTGGATAATTTTCATTGGTATGATACGAAAGTAATTGGTTCGTTTGTCGTTCTATTTGTATATTGTGCGGGCTTGTATTTAAGAGCGGCTGATGTGTTGCAAGGGAAGAAAATAGTACTGTGGAATGTAGGGGCCTTTCTCGTAATGTTAGTTAACATTTTTCTATTAAGTAGTTTATCTAATTTCCACTTTTGGTATTTATAATGAGGAGAGAGAATTATGCGCAAAATTATTGTAGGTTCACGAAAGAGTAAGCTAGCATTAACGCAAACAAACTGGTTTATTGATCAGTTAAAAGCACTTGGCTTACCATATGAATTTGAAGTGAAAGAAATTGTCACTAAAGGTGATGTGATTTTAGATGTTACTCTTTCAAAAGTAGGCGGAAAAGGTTTGTTCGTTAAAGAAATTGAGCATGCGTTACTTACGAAAGAAATCGATATGGCTGTACATAGTATGAAAGATATGCCAGCCGTACTTCCAGAAGGGTTAATGATTGGCTGTACACCAAAGCGTGTTGACCCTCGTGATGCTTTTATCTCAAAAAATGGAGCATCGTTTAAAGAGTTAGCGGAAGGTGCTATTTTAGGTACGAGTAGTTTAAGACGTAGTGCACAGCTACTCGCTGCGAGACCAGATTTACAAGTGAAGTGGATTCGCGGAAATATCGATACACGTTTACGTAAATTAAAAGAAGAGGATTACGATGCGATTATTTTAGCGACAGCTGGATTACAAAGAATGGGCTGGGATGATGAAGTTATTACAGAACATCTAGATGAAACGCTATGTGTACCTGCTGTAGGACAAGGTGCATTAGCGATTGAATGTCGTGAGGATGATAAGGATTTATTGCAGTTGTTAGCGCATATTAATGATGCGATAACAGAAAGAACAGTGGCAGCGGAGCGAGTATTTCTTCATAAACTTGAAGGTGGATGCCAAGTTCCAATCGCTGGATATGCAACCCTTACAGAAAACGATGCAATCGAATTAACAGCTCTTGTCGGCTCTATGGATGGTTCTGTTTTATTAAAAGAAACAGTAGTGGGTACTAATCCTGAAGAAGTAGGGTTAGAGGCCGCGGACCGTTTAATTAAACAAGGCGCCAAAGAACTCATTCTTGCTGCAAATAAGGAGCAACAATAAATATGAACGCTCTCGCTGGAAAAACGGTATTGATTACACGTGCCCAGCATCAAGCGAAACAAATGAGTGTAGCAGTGAAAGAAAAGAGCGGAATTCCATTGGAAATTCCGCTTTTGCGTATGGAAGGTATGTCTCATAGGCAAATTCAACATATTGAAGGGCAGCTACATTCGTATGACTGGGTTATTTTTACGAGCAGAAATGGTGTAGCTTTTTTTCTAGATAGTTTGAAAAAGAAACTACCACTAACCATTAAAATCGCTGCGGTAGGTGTGAAAACAAAATTAGAGTTAGAAAAAAGGGGCTATCAAGTTCATTTTGTTCCAACTTCATTTGTTGCAGAAGCATTTGCAGAAGAGTTTCTAAAAGAATTAAGTGGAAATGAACGTATTTTATTTCCAAAAGGAAATTTAGCAAGAGATGTAATACCAGTTAAACTTCGGGAAATTGGTGTTTCTCTAGATGAGTTAATCGTATACGGTACGAAAGTGAATATAGAAAAAAAGCAAGAGCTTATAGCAGCGTTGAAGTTAGGAGAAGTAGACATTATTACATTTACGAGCCCTTCAACTGTTACTAGTTTTGTTCGTTTACTTGAGGGTACAAACTGGAGAGAATGGACAAAAAAATGTACAATTGCTTGTATAGGACCTATTACGGAAAAAGAGGCAATTCGTTATTTTCCGTCTGTTATTGTGCCGAAAGAGTACACTGTAGAAGCATTGCTACAATGTGTTTGTGAATCTATAAAATGAAAGAATGGGGACAGAAATCTATGAACTCTTTACAATTTAATCGTCATCGTCGTTTAAGACAAAGCGGGGGCATGCGTGCGCTTGTACGTGAAACGTTTTTACATACGGAAGATTTTATTTACCCTATTTTTGTATTAGAAGGTGAAAATGTTCGTAATGAAGTTCCTTCTATGCCAGGCGTATATCAAATGTCTTTAGATTTATTGCAAGCTGAAATGCAAGAAGTTGTTGATTTAGGTATTCGTTCTGTTATTGTATTTGGTTTACCTGCTGAAAAGGATGAAGTTGGATCATCAGCATATTGTGATCATGGAATTGTACAACGTGCTATTCAACAAATTAAAGGTGATTTCCCTGAGCTAGTAGTAGTTGCGGATACATGTTTATGTCAATTTACAAGCCATGGTCATTGCGGTGTAATTGAAGATGGTATTATTTTAAATGACGAGTCTCTTGCAGTTCTTGCGAAAACAGCTGTAAGTCAAGCGAAAGCAGGAGCGGACATTATTGCGCCATCAAACATGATGGACGGCTTCGTAACAGCAATTCGCCATGCATTAGATGAAAATGGTTTTGGACACGTGCCAGTTATGTCGTACGCTGTGAAATATTCATCAGCATTTTATGGGCCATTCCGTGATGCTGCGCACGGTGCACCGCAATTTGGTGACCGTAAAACATATCAAATGGACCCAGCGAACCGTATGGAAGCATTCCGTGAAGCAGAATCAGATGTAATGGAAGGTGCTGATTTCTTAATTGTAAAGCCAGCTCTTTCTTACTTAGATATCATTCGTGATGTGAAAAATAACTTCAATTTACCAATCGTTGCTTACAACGTAAGTGGTGAATATTCGATGATTAAAGCGGCAGCGCAAAATGGCTGGATTAATGAAAAAGAAGTTGTTCTTGAAAAATTAATTAGTATGAAACGTGCAGGAGCAGACTTAATTATTACGTATCATGCGAAAGATGCAGCAAAATGGTTACAAGAAGGAGGCGCTAAATAATGAAAAAGTTTGATAAGTCGATTGCGGCGTTTGAAGAGGCACAAGACTTAATGCCTGGTGGCGTAAATAGCCCGGTTCGTGCTTTTAAATCTGTTGGGATGAATCCGTTGTTTATGGAGCGTGGAAAAGGCTCTAAAGTATATGATATTGATGGGAATGAATACATCGACTACGTATTATCATGGGGGCCTTTAATTCATGGTCATGCAAATGATCGTGTGGTAGAAGCGTTAAAATCAGTTGCTGAAAGAGGTACAAGCTTCGGTGCACCAACAGAAATTGAAAATAAATTAGCGAAACTTGTTATTGAGCGCGTACCATCAATTGAGATTGTGCGTATGGTTAACTCTGGAACGGAAGCGACAATGAGTGCACTACGTCTAGCTCGTGGTTATACAGGTCGTAATAAAATCTTGAAATTTATCGGTTGTTACCACGGTCATGGTGATTCGTTATTAATTAAAGCTGGTTCTGGTGTGGCGACTTTAGGTTTACCAGATAGCCCTGGTGTACCAGAAGGTGTAGCGAAAAATACGATTACAGTAGCTTATAATGATTTAGAAAGTGTGAAATACGCTTTTGAACAATTCGGTGATGATATTGCTTGTGTAATTGTAGAACCAGTGGCAGGGAATATGGGTGTAGTTCCTCCGCAACCAGGATTTTTAGAGGGGCTTCGTGAAGTAACAGAACAAAACGGTGCACTGCTTATTTTTGATGAAGTAATGACAGGGTTCCGTGTTGCTTATAACTGTGGACAAGGTTACTACGGTGTAACACCTGATTTAACTTGTTTAGGTAAAGTAATCGGTGGTGGCTTACCAGTAGGAGCGTACGGTGGTAAAGCAGAAATTATGCGCCAAGTTGCGCCAAGCGGACCGATTTACCAAGCTGGTACTTTATCAGGTAACCCACTTGCAATGGCAGCAGGTTATGAAACGTTAGTACAGTTAACGCCAGAATCATATGTAGAATTTGAGCGTAAAGCTGAAATGTTAGAAGCTGGATTACGTAAAGCAGCTGAAAAACATGGCATTCCGCATCATATTAACCGTGCAGGTTCTATGATTGGTATTTTCTTTACAGATGAGCCCGTTATTAATTACGATGCAGCAAAATCTTCAAACTTAGAATTCTTTGCGGCTTACTATCGTGAAATGGTAGAACAAGGTGTATTCTTACCGCCATCTCAATTCGAAGGTTTATTCTTATCGACAGCACATAGTGACGCAGATATTGAGGCGACGATTGCAGCAGCTGAAATTGCAATGTCAAAATTAAAATAATGTATTAGAGAAAAATCGCTCTCCATAAGGGGAGCGATTTTTTTTATTCATAAAGTAAGCTTTCCCTACATAAATCTGTAATGACATATAGTTTGGGAGGGGGAAAAGAAGTGGCTGCAGATCATTCGTTACGATTTTCATTAAAAGAATCTGTTTGGTTCCAAAAGGGACAGGAAGTCGATGAACTTTTGTCAATTTCGTTAGATCCAGACGTTGAGATAGAAGAGCTTGATCATGAAGTAATTGTGAGAGGGCAATTAGATTTAACGGGAGAGTATGTTGCACGAAAAGATGATTCGGCGTATTCATTAAGAGAACTATCGCCAGCAAAGTCAATTGATTATGTAGAAACAAGGGAAGATGGGGTTAATGAACTTGTTCATTCCTTTCCGCTTGAAATATCAATTCCGAGAAATCGAGTGAAAGTAATTGAAGAACTATATGTATCAATTGAGGAATTTGATTATGAATTAAAGGAAAATGGTTGCTTACAATTATTAGCGGATATATCTATTACCGGTTTATGTGATGAAGAGAGAAGCGAGGATGAAGCTGAAGAGGAAGAGACGGTGTATGCGGAGTTAGAAGAAGATTCAGCGCAAGAGGATGAAAATAGACCGGCGCCGCATGTAGAAGAACCAACATATAAGGAATCAGATGAGTGGGAAGATTACGCATTTGAACCGTTCCAGTTAGAGGAAAGAAAAGAACAGGAATTAGAAGAAGAGAAAATAGAAGAACATGAATTTGTGGAGCGTGAAGCGGAGCAAGAAACAACGCCGCAATTTGAATTGTTTGGGCGAAAAGATTTCAAGAAAGAAAAAGCGAAAAAGCAGGAAGAACAAGAAGAAGAGTACTCACAGCGAGATGAAAATGCGCTTTATTTAACAAAACTATTTACGAAAGAACCGGAAGAAGAATTTACAAAGTTAAGAATGTATTTCGTGCAAGAAGGGGATACAATTGAATCTATTGCAGAACGTTATGAAACGTCTGTACAAAATGTGTACCGTGTCAATCAAACAGAAGATATATTTTTAAATACGGGGCAAATTATTTATATTCCCGTTTCAAGGGTAAAGGCGAAATAAGGAAGTGAGTGTTTTCACTCGCTTCTTTTCTTAGAGGCTATGTTTTGAATAGAAAGGGTTATTCGTATGGATATTGAATTACGAAATCACTATGAACCTATCGTGAGGCAATATAGATTGGATACGCAGCATATGGAAGAGCACGGAAGTGTAATGAAAATTTATACGAATCAAGGTCCATATGCACTCAAGAAAATAGAAGGCAGAAAGTTAGAGCGGAATAATTTTCTGCATCATATTCAATATTTGAAGGAGAAAGGTTTTTCAAATTATGTACCTATATACCATGCGACGGATGGAAATTATATTTTAAGTGACGGGACGTATAATTATTATTTAATGCCTTGGTTAGAACGTGCAGAAGGAAACGGCGAAGACAATGATCAATACCATAAAATGTTTCAGACACTCGGAACGTTGCATCAAAAAACTGTGAAGGAAGAAACATATACGGAAGAAGATTTAGAAAAACATTATACAACTATATCCGATCGCTGGGAAAATGATGGTGAGATGTTAGAAGAGTTTCTCGTAGAATCTGAATCGAAATGGTATATGTCTCCGTTTGAATTACAATATTGTACGTACTATCATCATGTAATGAGAGCGCGTGAATTTGCAACGAAGCAATTAAATGAGTGGAACGATGCGATGAAAGAAAAAGAGAAAACACGTATTACTTTTGTGCACGGTAACGTGTCGCTTAATCATTTTTTATTTGACTATGAGCGGAATGGCTATTTTATTAGTTTGGAAAAATCGAAGTTTGCAACGCCTGTGCAAGATATAGTAGGTTTTTATTCGCGGTCTTTAAACACATATCCAATCGCAAGAAGTGATCGGTTTGAATGGTATCAAATGTATCAAAAAAATTTTCCATTTACGAAAGAAGAGCAACTTCTCATGTTTGCTTATATGACGTATCCATCACAATTTATTCGACAAATCGGGTCTTATAGGAAAAGAAAAGATAATCGCAGCGAGGAAAATGAACTGCGCGAAGTAAAGAGTTTGCAACAATCGCATTGGCTCGTTAGCAATATAGAATATTTCCTGTCACAATTACAAGCTGCCCAGCAAGGGAACGGGTAAAGTGAAACTTTAATCAGTGGGTGGCTCCCATCTAACTTCTTTGCTTCAGTTGAATTTTGAGGTGGGGGTCTTACTGCCCGCAAATAGCGGGATAAAGAAGATAAGTAGAGAATGCTACTTATCTTTTTTGTATTCACCCGAAAAGCCATAGTTTTAAATTTATCTTGACGAATAAGGTTTCGTTTTTTACACTATTGTATATAATAATTAACAATCATATAAATGCCTTGAAGGGGAAGAGTATAACATGAAACGTCTTCAGAGAGGAGAATCATTAGCTGGGAGATTCTCTAGATAGTTATGTTAGAAGGTAGCCCTGGAGCATCTTTTCTGAACGGAATAGTTCTCATTAGGAAAAGACGGATTTGTCCGTTATCAAATTAAGAGTATAAGCAAATTATGAATTTGTTTGTAAATAAAGGTGGTACCGCGATGTCCCTCGTCCTTTTTGGATGAGGGACATTTTTTATTTTAAGGAGGGAAAATAATGTCAAACACGGAAAAGAATTTACCAACTAAATATGATCATATGTCCGTTGAAGAAGGCCTTTATCAATGGTGGCTTGAAGGCAAGTATTTTGAAGCAACAGGAGACGAGAAGAAACAACCGTATACAATTGTAATTCCACCTCCGAACGTAACTGGTAAGTTACACTTAGGTCATGCTTGGGATACAACTCTTCAAGATATTTTAACTCGTACGAAGCGTATGCAAGGATACGATGTGTTATGGCTTCCAGGAATGGACCATGCTGGTATCGCAACACAAGCGAAAGTAGAAGGAAAACTTCGTGAAGAAGGTATTTCACGTTACGATCTTGGCCGTGAGAAATTCCTTGAAAAAGCTTGGGAGTGGAAAGAAGAGTACGCTTCTCACATTCGTCAACAATGGGGGAAAGTTGGTTTAGGACTAGACTATTCTCGCGAACGTTTCACATTAGACGAAGGTTTATCTGATGCGGTTAATAAAGTATTCGTTCAATTATACGAAAAAGGCTTAATTTACCGCGGTGAATATATTATCAACTGGGATCCAGCAACACGCACAGCTCTTTCTGATATTGAAGTAATTCATAAAGAAGTTCAAGGTGCATTCTACCATATGAACTATCCGTTAACAGACGGTTCAGGTCACATTCGCCTTGCTACTACTCGTCCAGAAACGATGCTTGGTGATACAGCGGTAGCAGTTCATCCAGAAGATGATCGTTACAAACATTTAATCGGAAAAACAGTTACACTTCCAATCGTAGGCCGTGAGATTCCGATTATTGCTGATGAGTACGTAGAAAAAGACTTCGGAACAGGCGTTGTAAAAATTACACCAGCTCATGACCCGAACGACTTTGAAGTGGGTAACCGTCATGACTTACCACGCATCTTAGTAATGAACGAAGATGGATCGATGAACGAAAAAGCTGGTAAGTATAACGGTATGGATCGTTTCGAATGCCGTAAAGAATTAGTGAAAGACTTACAAGAAGCTGGCGTATTAGTAGAAATCGAGCCTCATATGCATTCAGTAGGTCATAGTGAGCGTAGCGGTGCAGTAGTTGAGCCTTACTTATCAACACAATGGTTCGTAAAAATGGCTCCACTTGCAGAAAAAGCAGTAGCACTTCAACAAAAAGAAGAAGAAAAAGTAACGTTCGTACCAGAGCGTTTTGAAAACACATATTTACGCTGGATGGAAAACATTCATGACTGGTGTATTTCTCGTCAATTATGGTGGGGACACCGCATCCCAGCTTGGTATCATAAAGAAACTGGTGAAGTATACGTAGGTACAGAAGCACCAGCAGATATTGAAAACTGGAATCAAGATAACGACGTACTTGATACATGGTTCAGTTCAGCGTTATGGCCATTCTCAACACTTGGTTGGCCAAATGAAGATTCAGCAGACTTCAAACGTTACTATTCAACAGATGCACTAGTAACTGGTTATGACATCATCTTCTTCTGGGTATCTCGTATGATTTTCCAAGGTTTAGAGTTTACAGGCGAGCGTCCATTTAAAGATGTATTAATTCACGGTTTAGTTCGTGATGAGCAAGGTCGTAAGATGAGTAAATCTCTTGGTAACGGTATTGACCCAATGGATGTTATCGAGAAGTACGGTGCAGATGCAATGCGCTATTTCTTATCAACAGGAAGTGCACCAGGTCAAGATTTACGTTTCAGCATGGAAAAAGTAGAATCTACTTGGAACTTCATTAATAAAATTTGGAACGCATCACGTTTCGTATTAATGAACATGGATGACATGAAGTATGAAGAAATCGATTTAACTGGTGAAAAATCAGTTGCAGATAAGTGGATCTTAACTCGCTTAAACGAAACGATCGAGAGTGTAACACGTAACATGGATAAATATGAGTTCGGTGAAGCTGGTCGTTCATTATACAACTTCATTTGGGACGATTTCTGTGACTGGTACATTGAAATGGCGAAACTTCCACTATACGGTGAAGATGAAGCAGCTAAGAAAACAACTCGTTCTATTTTAGCTTACGTATTAGATCAAACAATGCGTCTATTACACCCATTCATGCCATTCGTAACAGAGAAAATTTGGCAACATTTACCGCATGAAGGCGAATCTATTACAGTAGCTGCGTGGCCAACAGTTCGCGAAGATTTACAAGATACGGAAGCGGCAGCAGAAATGCACCTTCTAGTTGATATCATTCGTTCTGTTCGTAACATCCGTGCAGAAGTTAATACGCCAATGAGCAAAAAAGTTCAAATGCAAATTAAAGCAAAAGATGAGGCTGTACTTGCTCAACTTACGAAAAATAGCTCTTACATTGAGCGTTTCTGTAACCCAAGTGAATTAACAATTCAAACGGAGTTACAAGCGCCAGAAAAAGCGATGACTGCAATCGTATCAGGTGCGGAGTTATTCTTACCGTTAGCTGATCTTATCAATCTTGATGAAGAGAGAGCTCGTCTTGAGAAAGAACTTGAGAAGTTTGATAAAGAAGTAGAACGTGTACAGAAGAAACTTTCTAACCAAGGTTTCGTAGCGAAAGCTCCTGCAGCGGTTATTGAAGGAGAGCGTGCGAAAGAGCAAGATTACCTAGAAAAACGCGAAGCAGTTCGTCAACGTCTAGCAGATCTTGAAAAGTAAAAATGTTTTTAGAGACTCACTATATTGGTGAGTCTCTTTTCTTTGCGTATAATAGAACTATGAAAGTTGTCTTTTGAAAGGGGAAAAGCATACGTGATACATACATACGAAGAAGCGATAGGGTGGATTCATACCCGGTTGAAATTTGGTATTAAACCAGGATTAGAAAGAATGAGTTGGATGCTAGAAGAGCTCGGAAATCCAGAGCGTCATATAAAATGTGTTCATCTTGCTGGTACAAATGGAAAAGGTTCAACGTTAACATATATGCGCTACATGTTAGAAGGCGCGAAATATAAGGTAGGAACGTTTACCTCTCCTTACATCGAAACATTTAATGAGCGCATTAGTGTGAATGGAACACCAATTGCAGATGAAGAGATTACTGAACTCGTAAAGATGGTAAAGCCAGTCGTTGAAAAGCTAGATGAGACAGATTTAGGGGAAGCGACTGAGTTTGAAATTATTACTGTTATGGCAATTTGCTATTTCGGTAAAGTCAATTTCTGTGATGTTGTTTTATTTGAAACAGGGCTTGGTGGACGTTTTGATTCTACCAATGTTATACACCCTGTTCTCACGATTATTACGAATATCGGTCACGATCATATGCATATTTTAGGGAATACACTAGGAGAAATTGCATATGAAAAGGCGGGGATTATTAAGTCTGGCGTGCCGGTAATTACTGGTGTACAAGATGAAGAAGCTTTGCAAGTCATTCAAAATGTTGCAAAGGAAAATCATGCAAACTTATACGAACTTGGCAATCATTTTACAGTGTTACATAAACAGTCTAACGAAGATGGGGAACAGTTTGATTTTACTTGTCCTTTTTCCGCATTTGAAGATTTGCAAATCTCAATGAAAGGCCTTCATCAAGTAGGAAATGCAGCGCTAGCACTTATGGCAGTAATGTATGTAAAAACATATTTATCATTTTTAATTGAGGAAGAGGTAATAAGAACGGGATTACGGGAAGCGTATTGGATTGGGCGCTTTGAAAAGCTACAAAGTAACCCGGATATTATTATAGATGGTGCTCATAATCCAGAAGGTATTGAAAGCCTTGTGAAAACAGTAGAAGCGCATTATAAAGATAAAAATGTAATAGTTTTATTTACTGCCCTTGGTGATAAACAATTGCATAACATGGTAGGCCAATTAGAAACCATTGCAGATGAAATTATTTTTACAACATTCGCCTTTGATCGTGCTATTTCTGCCGACAAGCTTGCATCATATTCGCAAAAAGAATCAAAACTAGTTTTTGAAAATTGGAAAGAGGCAATTGATACAAAAGTTGAAATGATAGGGAAAAATGATGTTTTTATCATAACAGGTTCTCTTTATTTCATTTCTGAAGTTCGAAAATATATTCGAGAGAAAAACTAGATAGTCTTTGCTATCTAGTTTTTTTGTTCTACAAATGAAGTCAAATGCATACATATAAGATAAATATATAGGGTTATTTGGCGAATTCCTCTGACAAATATCTCGTTTTTTTGTGAAATGAATATGATATGATGCGGACAACGATAAGAGGTGAGGTGTGAGTGTATGGACAAGCAATCACGAACGATCTCAGTGAAAGTGAATGGAACAGAAGCGAAGTATGAGGAAAAGAAGAAAGATGAATTTGAATGGATGGTAGTAGAAAGTGAACGACCGAAAAATGTTGTTCCGTTTCAAAAAGCGAAATCAATGTCTGTGGAAAAATACCGAAAGAAGTGGAGTAATACATTAATTGCAATCGTTGCAACCGCAATTATTATCGGTACGGCGTTTGGAATGGGGATGCTTCATTTACTTACTGGACAAGGAACAACAGGAGGAAGTGAAGTAACTGCTTCAAGGCCGACTGGAAATGGAGAATCAAAGGTGGGTGGAACGGCAGAACAAACACCAGCACCGAAAGAAGAAAAACAAAGGGCGCAGGCAGGAACGTCATTGGATCCGATGAAATTATTTTTTGTTCAAGGGGGGCTTTATTCTTCTGAAGAAAAAGGACAGGCAGCTCTTGAAGAATGGAAAGGCAATGGGGGCATTGGTGCTTTGAGAGCGAGCGGGGATAAGTATGCAATAGTTGTTGGTATTGCTAGCGATGAACAGGCTATAAATCAATTAATGACTAAGTATAAAAATGATGGTGTCTCCGTTTTAAAGAAGAACTGGGATATAACAGATAAAGCATTGCTGAAAGATGATAAAGAAGTAGGAACATTTTTAACAAAAGTGCAGCCATTATACACTCATTTAGCAAAATATGCTTCTAGCGTACAAGTTGGTGGAAAAAGCAGCGCAAAAGATATAGAAGCGATTGAAAAAGAATGGAAAGTGATTGAAAAAGAAGGGAAAAGTATGAAGCGAGAAGAAGCAAAGAAACTGTATATGTATACGTCGGTAGCTGTACAAACAGTAAAAGATGGGAAAATGGATAAGGAATCTTTGGCGAAATTAAATCAAGTTATTATTGATGGGTTACTCTCGTATGAAAAAATTGTTTCGTAGAAAGTGAAATGATAGGATAATAAAATGAGTAAGAAAGAAGTACATGTACTTCTTTCTTTTCTTTTGAATTTAGAGCAAAGTGCTTTCTCTATGACAGGAATATAATCGTATGCAATAAAGAAGTATTATTTTTAGTTAGAGAAATTAATATTTCTTTCATTTGTGGGCAAACTATTCCTTTGATACGATTGATATAAATTGTTCTGCTTCATGTGAGAAAGGAAGGAGAAAATATGAAAAAAATAATTTTAGCTTCAGGGTCACCTCGGAGGAAGGAATTGCTTGAGTTAGCTAGCGTACCATTTGAAATCGTTGTAAGTGAAGTAGAGGAAACAATTGGTGCATATTCATCGCCTTCTGATATTGTAATGTCGCTTGCCTTGCAAAAAGCATCAGCGGTTGCAGAAAATAATAGTGATCACATTGTGTTAGGTGCAGATACAATTGTTACATATGAGTCGCGTATTCTTGGTAAGCCTTCTAATGAGGATGAGGCGAAAGAGATGTTACAATTACTATCAGGGAAAACACATGAAGTGTATACAGGTGTTGCGATTATATCAAAAGAAAAAACGGTTACTTTTTATGAGCGTACAGAAGTTACGTTTTGGGAATTAACAGAAGAGGAAATTGATACATACGTCGCGTCGAAAGAACCTCTTGATAAAGCAGGTAGTTATGGGATTCAAGGTAAAGGGTCTATTTTCGTTCAACATATTCAAGGGGACTACTATAGTGTAGTTGGCTTACCAATTGCACGTCTCGTTCGGGAATTAAAACAATTTGATATTGATGTAACCCATGCGTAAAATTGCATGGGGTTTTCTTTGAGAGAACAAATAAAGGGGTGGAGAGATGAACGGTATTCGTGATGTTGTAAGAGAAGAACAACCACGGGAGCGTTTATTGTTAGAAGGTGCTGGAAGTTTATCAAATCGAGAGCTTCTCGCAGTGTTACTCAGAACAGGTTCTAAAGAAGAAACAGTTTTAAAGTTGTCGGATAAAATTTTACACCAATTTGATGGCTTGCGTATGTTGAAAGATGCAACATTAGAAGAGCTAATTAGTATACATGGTGTTGGGATTTCAAAGGCATCGCAACTTATGGCGGCCTTTGAACTAGGTAGAAGAATGGTACGTTTAGAATATCAAAATAGATATAGTATTCGAAGTCCAGAAGATTGTGCGAAATACATGATGGAAGAAATGCGTTTTTTACAACAAGAGCATTTTGTTTGTTTATATTTAAATACAAAAAATCAAGTTATACATAGGCAAACGATCTTTATTGGAAGTTTAAACACGTCAATTGTACACCCAAGGGAAGTTTTTAAAGAAGCCTTCCGTCGTGCAGCAGCCTCTATCATATGTCTCCATAACCATCCCTCAGGAGACCCCACGCCGAGCCGTGAAGATATTGAAGTAACAAAACGCTTAGTAGAATGTGGCCAGATTATCGGAATTGAAGTGCTTGATCATATTATAATAGGTGACCATAAATTCGTGAGTTTAAAGGAAAAAGGTCATATTTAAGACTATGCTTTTTACTTATTTTGTTTTATAATGTGATTTATGAGTTTTTTGTAGAAATTTATCTACAAAAAGGATAAAGATATAAAAAACGTACTGTTTTTATAATATAAAGTAAGAAAAAATGAGTCCGTGAAAACAAGAAAGGAAGATAAATAATATGTTTGGATTTGGTGGATTTACTCGCGATCTTGGAATAGACTTAGGAACTGCGAACACGCTTGTATATGTAAAAGGAAAAGGTGTAGTTTTACGTGAACCTTCAGTAGTTGCGTTACAAACTGATACGAAACAAATCGTTGCTGTAGGTAGCGACGCAAAACAAATGATTGGTCGTACACCAGGGAACGTTGTGGCACTTCGCCCGATGAAAGACGGTGTAATTGCTGATTATGAAACAACTGCAACAATGATGAAATATTACATTCAACAAGCTCAAAAATCAAACGGTTTCTTTTCACGTAAGCCGTATGTAATGGTATGTGTACCATCTGGTATTACAGCTGTAGAAAGACGTGCAGTAATCGATGCGACTCGTCAAGCGGGTGCTCGTGATGCTTATCCTATCGAAGAACCATTTGCAGCAGCAATTGGTGCAAACTTACCTGTTTGGGAACCAACTGGTAGTATGGTTGTTGATATCGGTGGTGGTACAACAGAAGTTGCAATTATTTCTTTAGGTGGTATTGTAACAAGCCAATCAGTTCGTGTTGCTGGTGATGATATGGACGATTCAATCATTCAGTACATTAAGAAAAGCTATAACTTAATGATTGGTGAAAGAACAGCTGAAGCATTAAAATTAGAAATTGGTTCTGCAGGCGAGCCAGAAGGTATCGAGCCTATGGAAATTCGCGGTCGTGATTTAGTAAGTGGTTTACCAAAAACAGTACTAATTCAGCCAGAAGAAATTGCGGATGCATTAAAAGATACAGTAGATGCGATTGTAGAATCAGTTAAAAATACGTTAGAAAAAACTCCACCGGAATTAGCGGCTGATATTATGGACCGCGGTATCGTATTAACAGGTGGCGGGGCATTACTACGTAACTTAGATAAAGTAATTAGTGAAGAAACAAAAATGCCAGTTCTTGTTGCAGAAGATCCATTAGATTGCGTAGCAATTGGAACGGGTAAAGCATTAGACAATATCGATCTTTTCAAAACTGCTGCTCGATAATATTGCAAAATAAAAATCAGTGAAATTAAGAGGGTGTGAACGTGCCACAGTTTTTCTTAAACAAAAGATTAATTGTTTTGTTGGTTAGTATTATTCTTCTCGTGGCATTGATTGGAATCTCATTGAAAGAACGGAACAGTTTAACATGGCCAGAGCAGTTTGTTAAAGACACTGTCGGTGTTGTAGAACGTGTATTCCAAAAGCCAGCGAAATACGTAGCTGGATTCTTCGAAAATGTAGAGGATGTAAAGCGCACGTATGAAGAGAATAAAGAATTAAAAGCAAAATTAGATAATTATGCAGGTCTATCAGGGAAAGTAAAACAATTAGAAGATGATAACAAGAAGCTACAAGAGCTAACTGGTAAGAAAGAGTTAAATAGCGGGTATACTGAAATTCCAGCTACTGTTGTTTCTCGTAATCCAGATAAATGGTACGATTTAATTGGAATTGATAAAGGGGCACAGCAAGGAATTAAAAAAGATATGGCTGTAGTAACTTCACAAGGGTTAGTTGGAAGAGTGAAAAGTGTATCTCAGTTTACATCATCAGTAGAATTACTAAGTTCTATGAGCCGAACAAATCGCGTTTCTGCTATTGTACAAGGGCAAGAGAAAATCTTTGGTTTGATTGAAGGTTATGACAAAGAAAAACAATTACTTCTTTTCACAAAGATTGGCTCTGATGCACCGGTAGCAAAAGATCAACTAGTTGTAACATCTGGACTTGGTGATATTTTCCCGAAAGGTCTTGTAATTGGAAAAATCGTTGATGTTCAGCCGGATGCATATGGCTTAACAAAAACAGCTTATGTAAAACCTGCCGCTGATTTAAATGACGTAGAGCATATTACGGTTGCTAAACGTGCAACACCTTCAGCGCCATTAGAATAGGAGGAGAAGAAGAGATGATGAAGATATTAAAAAGAGCAGCTCTTCCTCTTTTGCTCCTTTTTGTGTTTCTATTTGAAAATATGTTTGCTACAGTTGTTCCAACGGATGTGTTTTGGAAAGACAGTATAGCAGCACCGCATTTCTTTATAATCGTCTTATGTTTTATTACAGTGTATTATAGTCCGGTCCAAGGGATTTATTACGGACTATTATTTGGCTTCTTATTTGATACCGTATACACAGAACTTGTCGGGATATATATTTTTGCTTATCCGATTTTAGCTTATTTAGTTTATAGTGTGATGAAAGTATTACAATTGAATTTATTTATTGTTGTTTCTATCATATTAGCTAGCATTGTAGCACTAGAGTATTATGTGTATGGATTCTTAACTTTGTTAGGACGTACTCATATGCCAGCGCATGTCTTTTTCACAGATCGTCTCCTTTCTACTTTATTGTTAAATGCTATTTTCTTATTGATAGTTTGTTTCCCACTGAGACGATATATAGTGCGTCTTTCAAAAGCGATGGAAGAAAAAGAAAAAAGGATTTTCTAATTTTATGTCGAATTGAATCGGTGGGGTGAACTTTAGTGGAAGAAAAAAAGCAACAAAATGTAACGATAAAAGGGACAAAAGATGGGATAACGCTTCATTTAGATGATTGTTGTTCATTCTCAGAATTATTGATGGAATTAGACGAAAAACTTTCTACACATTACTACGATGGTGATGGGCGCTCTTTAATTGAAGTGCATGTGAAAGTAGGAAATCGTTATTTAACAGAAGTCCAACAAGAAGAGATTCGTACGTTAATTCGTAATAAAAAGAATCTTGTTGTGGATTCAATTGAAAGTGATGTTATCACTAAAGCAGAAGCAATAGCTTGGAAAGAAGAAACAGAAATTGTCCCTATTTCCAAAATTGTTCGCTCTGGACAAGTTTTACATGTAAAAGGAAATTTGTTGTTAATTGGAGATGTTAATCCAGGCGGAACGGTTATCGCTGGGGGGAATATTTTTGTTGTAGGATCATTAAGAGGAATTGCGCATGCTGGGTATTATGGGGATTCGGATGCTGTAATCGCTGCATCTGTTATGAACCCGATGCAACTTCGAATTAGTGATGTGGCAATGCGGGCTCCGGAAGAGAAAGAAGACGGAGCGGAGGCGGCAGAATGTGCGTATATTAATGAGAACAATCACATTGTTGTCGATCGCCTGCAACTTCTCACTCATCTTAGACCTAATTTAACAAAGTTAGAAAGGGGAATTGTATAGCTGTGGGAGAGGCAATAGTAATTACATCTGGAAAAGGCGGAGTAGGTAAAACTACAACGTCTGCGAACATTGGTACGGCCCTAGCGTTATCTGGAAAGAAAGTGTGCTTAATTGACACAGATATCGGTCTTCGAAATTTAGACGTAGTAATGGGGCTGGAAAATCGTATTGTATTTGATCTTGTTGATGTCGTTGAAGGGCGTTGCCGTTTACCTCAGGCTCTTATTAAAGATAAACGTTTTGATGATCTTTATTTATTACCTGCAGCACAAACGAGTGATAAATCAGCGGTAACACCTGAACAAATGGATGAATTAATACAAGTATTACGTCAAGATTATGATTACATATTAATTGATTGTCCTGCGGGGATTGAGCAGGGGTTTAAAAATGCGGTAGCTGGTGCGGATAAAGCAATCGTTGTTACGACGCCAGAAGTATCCTCAATGCGCGATGCGGATCGTATTATTGGGCTTTTAGAAAAAGAGGATATTGAACCACCGAAACTTGTTATTAACCGTGTACGTAGTCATATGCTTCATGAACAGGATATGTTAGATGTTGATGAAATTGTACGTACATTGTCAATCGAGCTTCTTGGTGTTGTCGAAGATGACGATGAAGTTATTCGAGCTACAAATACAGGTGAACCTGTGGCGTTGCAACCAAGCGGAAAAGCAGCGTTGGCTTATCGTAATATTGCAAGACGCTTGTTAGGTGAGAATGTACCATTACAAGCATTTGAACAAGAAAAGGTATCGGTATTTGCAAAGGTGAAAAACTTCTTTGGAATCCGTTAAGAGCACTTCGCATATATGCGAAGTGCTTTCTTTTTTCTTCACACGAATATCTTTCTTTCTTAGCTCATACATATGTACAAACTGTATACAACTGTTTCTATTGAAATTAGCTTAACGAAAGAAAGGAGACAGTATGAAGAATAGACGCGTAGAAGAAATTAAAAAGCGGATTGCAAAAAGGAAGGCCGAGCAAGAAAGGATGGAGGAAGAGCAGTATTTTACCGGAGGGAATTTTGATAGCGAAACAGTATTTATTGAAGATGGAGAAAAGGAAATGCATCCTTTATTTCGAAAGGAAGTCTTTTTCTTCAAAGTTTTATTATCAGCAATATTAGTTCTTTCGGTTGCTATTTTATATAAGAATGCTCCTTCTTCATTCAATGGAGCTAAAGCTGTTACAGAAAAAGTGATGAAAGAGGAATTTCAGTTTGCTACTGTAGCGAAATGGTACGAAAAGCAATTTGGAAAACCGCTCGTATTCTATTCGCCAAACGAGAAAAAAGAAGGAAGTATTCAGCAAAAAGATTATGCAATTCCTGCTTCTGGAAAGGTAATGCAAGGGTTTCAAAAAAATGGCCAAGGTGTATTTGTCCAAACAGCTACAAATGCAACAGTTGAGTCAGTGAATGAAGGATTAGTTGTTTTTGCGGGTAAGAAAGAGGAACTTGGAAATACAGTTCAAATTCAACATGCAGATGGTACGGAGTCATGGTATGCAAACTTAAACGATATGTCAGTGAAATTATATGATTACGTTTCAAAAAAACAAAAAATTGGAACGGTGAGTAATGATACAAATGATAAAAATGGAAAGTTTTATTTTGCGATAAAAAAGAATGAAAAATTTATTGATCCGATCCAGGTGATATCATTTGATTAAATATAGGGACGTTTTAACGAAAATTTCCGTGCATCCATTATTTTGGGTTATTATTGTCATTGGTATTTTTACTGCACGTTTTAAAGAGTTACTACTGTTATTTTGTATCGTTCTTATTCATGAACTTGGGCATGCTTTTGCAGCAGCACACTATAATTGGCGTATAAAAAGAATTCAGCTTTTGCCGTTTGGTGGTGTCGCCGAGCTTGAGGAACATGGTAATAAGTCATTGAAAGAGGAACTTGTTGTCGTAATTGCAGGACCGATTCAACATGTTTGGATGATGCTGGTAGGTTATATGTTGTTTGAAGCCGGTTGGCTGAATGCAGATTTATATTATTTCTTTATGTGGAATAATATAATTATTTTAGCGTTTAATTTACTCCCTATTTGGCCGTTAGATGGCGGGAAAGTATTGTTTAATATACTATCATATCGTTTTCCTTATTTACAAGCACATGAAAAGATGATGAAATTGTCATGTGTTTTTTTTGGTGTAATATTAGGATGGCAGTTGCTCTGGAATAGTAACAATATTATGATGTGGGTACTACTCATATTTTTGGCAGTGTCGTTATATCAAGAGTGGAAACAAAGACGGTATGCATTTATGCGTTTTTTATTAGAACGTTATTATGGAAATAAAAGAGGGATTGAAAAGATTGCACCTATTGAAGTGCAATCAGAAGATCATTTATATAAGATATTCACAAAATTTCGTAGAGGATATAAGCATTCTATTATCGTCCGTGGAAAATATAAAGAGCATTACACATTGGATGAAAATGAATTGCTCTATGCATATTTTACTGAAAAACGAACAACTTCATCAGTTGAAGAATTAATCGGTTAGTGTTGACGATAGCACTAACCTTTTATTATTGTAAAAGCAAAGAAGATTATAAAGTGAGGAAATAATTTTGAAAACGTTATATGTGAATTACGCTGGTTCGGAAAAGCGCGTTGCAATTGAAGAGAAGAACAAGATTGTTGAGTTTTTATGGAAACGTAATGAAGAGCAAGAAATTGTTGGGCATATTTATGTTGGACGTATCGTAAGAACAATTGCTGGAATGAACGCAGCTTTTGTAAACATCGGTTTAGAAAAACATGCGTATCTTTCATACGATGATGTACCAGCTTCTTATCGTATACATGAAGGGCAAGCGATACTCGTACAAGTTGTGAAAGAGGCAATTGATACGAAAGGGCCTAAGTTGACAGCGAATATAGAATTTACCGGGAAATATGTCGTTTATATGCCGTTTGATGAGATGCGAGCTGTTTCTCGGAAAATAAAAAATAATAAAAGAAGACAACAGTTACTTGAAATTGAAGTAGAAGGAACGGGAGGTTACATTTTCCGCTCTGCCTCTGAAAAAGGGGAAATTGAAGAAATACAAGCTGAAATGCAAGGGTTACAACAGTTGTATGAAGAGTTAAAAAGAAAAGAGGATCAAGGAAAGGCGCCGTTATTACTTCATCGACCGGCGACCTTTTTAGATCGTGTATTTCAAGAGAACCCAATTGAAACAATTGAAAAAGTAGTTGTAGATACAAGAAGTATAGTAAAAGAATTAGAAGACAAAGTTGGAAAAGAAAAAGTATCTTTTTATAATGAAAAGTCTTCGATGTTTAACCATTTTGGAATAGAGCGTGAAATTGAGAAAGCACTCCAAAAAATTGTGTGGCTTCCAAATGGTGCTTATTTAATTGTAGAGCAAATGGAGACGATGACTGTAATTGATGTGAATACGGGCAAGTTTACTGGGAAACAAAATTTACAAGATACAGTACTTCGCACAAATGAGATGGCAGCTGAAGAAATTGCACGCCAATTAAGACTTCGTGATATTGGTGGTATGATATTAATTGATTTTATTAATATGAAAAAAAGAGAAGATAAAGAAAAGGTAAGAGAATGTCTCATAGCTGCTATGAAAGATGATCGTACTTATACAAGAGTGCTTGGATTTACTGAGTTAGGAATTTTGGAGATGACACGAAAACGTAAAAAACATTCTTTACGTGACGTATTACTAGAAGAGTGTGTATCTTGCAAAGCGACGGGTTATGTAATGTCGTATGAAACAATTGCGTATGAGCTAGAGAGAGAATTAATCACATATGGCAACATAGAGGATGAGGCAGTATTAATCGCTGCGCCTAAAGAACTGCAAAAACAATTTTTGCAAAAAGAATTACAAAAAAATATTCCATTTGAAATTTATTTCAAAGATGATATTATCGAAAAGTACGCTATTATCCGTTTTGGAAGTAAAAAAGAAATTGTAGAACGGAAAAAATAGTTAGTAGAAGATTCATTGACAATACTCAATGAATTATGGTAACATCTTTATGTTATAGTTTATAGCACCTAAACGGCTATATGCTACAACCGCACAAGACAGGTTCCCTAAAGGCATTTATGTCTACCTCGTTTTTGGCGAGTCTTAGTAATTAAGAGGAGGTGCAAGTATGTACGCAATTATCGAAACAGGTGGAAAACAAATTAAAGTTGAAGCTGGTCAAGCAATCTACATTGAAAAATTAGATGTTGAAGCTGGTGAAACTGTTACTTTTGACAAAGTTCTTTTCGTTGGTGGCGAAAACGTTAAAGTTGGTAGCCCAGTTGTAGAAGGTGCAACAGTTACTGCGAAAGTTGAAAAACAAGGTCGCGCTAAGAAAATCATCGTTTTCAAATACAAAGCGAAAAAGAACAATCGTAAGAAACAAGGTCATCGTCAACCTTACACTAAGCTAGTTGTTGAAGCTATCAACGCTTAATTCTGGTTAACATGATTAAAATTACGATAAGTCGCACGAAATTAGGAAGTATCCAATCATTTAAAATGACTGGACATGCCGATTATGCGCCACATGGACAAGACCTTGTCTGTGCTGGAACTACAGCGGTTGTGTTTGGTTCTATAAATGCAGTGGAAGAACTTTGTAATGTGCAGGCAACTATTGAACTCGGAAGTGATGGCGGATTCTTAACGTATGAATTGCCTAATGATTTAGACGTTCATGCAGCAGAAAAAGCACAGATACTTTTAGAAGGATTGGTTGTTTCGCTTAAGACGATCGAACTTGATTACGGAAAGTATATCCGTTTAATAGAAAAAGTGCAGGAGGTGTAACGTATGTTAAGATTAGATCTTCAGTTTTTCGCATCTAAGAAAGGTGTAGGTAGTACAAAGAACGGTCGTGACTCTCAGTCAAAACGTCTTGGTGCTAAACGCGCAGATGGTCAAACGGTTTCAGGTGGTTCAATTCTTTACCGTCAACGCGGTACAAAAATTTATCCAGGTGTTAACGTTGGTCGTGGTGGCGATGACACTTTATACGCGAAAGTTGACGGCGTAGTACGCTTTGAGCGTCTTGGCCGTGACCGCAAACAAGTGAGCGTATATCCTGTTGCTCAAGAAGCATAAGAACTCACGGAAAACTCTAACCTGAGTGCAGGTTAGAGTTTTTCTATATTAAGGGGTATCTAAATGAATGAAAAATGGACAATTATAGATGCATTGCGCCATTCAAGACATGATTGGCTCAATCGTATGCAGATGGTGAAAGGAAACCTTTCACTTGGAAAAGTGGAAGAAATTCATAGTCTCATCGATCGTTTTGTCCAAGAAGCGAGACAAGAATCCAATCTGATGGGGTTATCAATGCCTTTATTTTCAGAGTGGATTTTAACATATAATTGGAAACAGCAGCCGTGCTTATTGGAGTACGAAGTATTAGGGAAATTACATAACTTATCTCACTTAGATGAGACTGTATGTACATGGACGAATCAATTTTTCTCAATGCTTCAGCATAGTTTAGACGTATATGTTGAAAATTATGTTTGTATCACAATTGAATGTGACGCGGAGAATGCTCGTTTCTTTTTTGATTTTCGTGGTAAGCTAACGAGTGTAGAAGAACTACAGAATTGGCTTGCGACCCAAAACAATAAATGGTATTCCATTTCTTATACAGTGCGAGACGAAGAAGTCTCAGTTATATTACAACCAATTGAAAAAAGTGTGGTGAAATAATGTTTGTAGATCAGGTCAAGATATATGTAAAAGGCGGCGACGGTGGTAACGGTATGGTTGCGTATCGTCGTGAGAAGTATGTTCCTAAAGGTGGCCCAGCAGGTGGCGACGGCGGTAAAGGTGCAGATGTTGTTTTCGTAGTTGAGGAAGGCTTACGTACATTAATGGACTTCCGCTACCAACGTCATTTCAAAGCTGATCGCGGTCAGCACGGAATGAGTAAAGGTCAGCACGGACGTAAATCTGAAGATTTAATCGTAAAGGTTCCACCAGGAACAATAGTAAAAGATGAAAAAACTGGTCAAATTCTTGCCGATTTAGTAACGCATGAACAAACTGCTGTAATCGCAAGAGGTGGCCGAGGTGGCCGTGGTAACTCACGTTTCGCAACAGCTACGAACCCAGCACCAGAAATCGCTGAGAACGGAGAACCAGGTCAAGAACGTGATGTCATTCTAGAACTTAAAGTACTAGCAGATGTTGGACTTGTTGGATTCCCAAGTGTAGGTAAATCTACATTATTATCTGTTGTATCATCAGCACGTCCGAAAATTGCAGAGTATCACTTTACAACAATCGTTCCGAATCTTGGTGTTGTTGAAACTGGTGATAACCGCAGCTTCGTGATGGCTGACCTTCCTGGACTAATTGAAGGCGCACATGCTGGCGTTGGACTTGGACACCAATTCTTACGTCATATCGAGCGTACACGTGTAATTGTACATGTTATTGATATGTCTGGTTTAGAAGGCCGTGAGCCATATGAAGATTATGTTACAATCAATAATGAATTAAAAGAATACAATATGCGTTTAACAGAGCGTCCACAAGTTGTTGTAGCAAACAAAATGGATATGCCAGATGCAGAAGAGAACTTACAAGCATTTAAAGAGAAAGTGGGAGACGAAGTAAAAATCTTCCCAATCTCAGCTGTAACGAAACAAGGTGTTCGTGATTTACTATTTGAAGTAGCGAACTTATTAGAAACAACACCAGAATTCCCAATGTACGATGTTGTCGAAGAGTCTGAAGCAAGTGTAATGTATAAATTTGATGCTGAAAGTCTTAAATTTGAAATTACACGTGAAAGTGACGGCACGTTTGTTATTTCTGGTTACGATATCGAGAAGACATTCAAAATGACAGACTTCTCACGTGATGAGTCTATACGTCGTTTCGCTCGCCAAATGCGTGGAATGGGTATTGATGAAGCGCTTCGTGCACGTGGTGCAAAAGACGGAGATATTGTAAAAATTCTTGAATATGAATTTGAATTTATCGACTAAGACTGCCGAAATAGGGCAGTCTTTTTTTATATCGTAAAAATCAGATTTATATAGGAAAAAATCCCCACTAATTAAATTTTCAATTTATAATAAAAAGGGGAGTGGTTTTAGAAGAATTCTTTTATGGGGAGAAAACGAACATGTATAAAATATTAATTGTAGAAGATGATGAGAAAATCGCGGGAATATTAGAAGAGCATTTAGAAAGGTATGGCTATCAATCATTTAGAGCAAGTGATTTACGTCATATAAAAGATGAGTTTGTAAAAGTAAATCCTCATCTCGTGTTACTTGATATTAATTTACCGTACTTTGACGGTTTTTATTGGTGTCGTCAAATTCGTACTGTATCGAATGCGCCGATTATTTTTGTTTCTGCAAGAACAGGGGAAATGGATCAAGTAATGGCGATTGAAAATGGCGGGGATGATTATATTACGAAGCCATTCCATTTAGATATCGTAATGGCAAAGGTGAAGAGTGCACTTCGCCGTGGTTATGGAGAGTATGCTTCTGCTGCTGAGAGTGATTGTTTAGGTGTAAATGGACTGTTGTTATTCCCGTCCCAGCATATTGTTGAGTGGCAGGGACAACAAACTGAACTGACAAAAAATGAGTTTTACTTATTAGAGTGTTTAATGAAACAGGTGAATCAATATGTAACGCGCGAAGAACTGTTAGAAGCCCTATGGGATGAAGTAGCATTTGTGGATGATAATACATTAACCGTAAATGTAAAACGTGTAAGGAAGAAGCTAGAGGAGCTAGGCATTAAAAATGCAATTGTAACGAAACGTGGATATGGTTATGCGCTTCTTACAGAGTGGGGCGAAGGGCATGAAGGTTAAAAATTACCTTATGGACCGCTTTTCTTTAATTCTTTCTTATATTGTTAGCCTTTGTTTATTTGGGCTCGTTTTGCAGTTGCAAAGTCTTTTAGAAAAGAAATCCATTGATTGGAGTACGTGGTTATATGGACTTTTGTTAGGAACAGTTGTGTTTATTGTATACCTCATTTACGATTACCGAAAACGGAGTGTGTTTTTAAAGAGGATCCAAAAGTATGTTAATGGCGGAAATACATTACATGACTCTTTACTTATTGATGAATCTTATACATTAGAGCAAGAAATGGTCGTTGAATCTTTTACGTTATTAAGACAGCAATATATGAATGAAGTTCATAAACAGCATGCGAAAGAGCAACAGCAAATGATATTTATGAACCAATGGATTCACCAAATGAAAACACCAGTATCTGTTATTGAATTATTGTTGCAGAAGTTTGGCAAGGAGCATCGTGAGGCAAGAGCAACAGTTGAAAGTATTCGTGAAGAAAATAACCGTATACTAAATGGTTTAGATTTAGCGTTACATATGGCAAGGCTAGAGCAGTTCGCGAAGGATTATAAAGTAGAAGTAGTAAATGTTATAGATGTCGTGCGAGGTATTATTAATGAAAATCGAAAATCCTTCATTCAATCGTCTGTATTTCCGAAAGTGATGTTTGAAGAAGATACTTGTATGGTTGCATCTGATAGAAAATGGCTGAGTATTGCTATAGGTCAAATTGTTGTAAACGCAATCAAGTATACAAAAATTTCAGCGGCAGAGAAAAAAGAAATTCAATTTCAAATTGAAGAGAAAAATCAAAAGGTGTTATTACATATTAAGGACAATGGAATTGGTATTCCAGAGCAAGACGTAAAGCGCATATTTGATCCATTCTTTACGGGAATAAATGGACGTAAGACGAGAGAAGCGACTGGGATGGGCTTATATATTACGAAGGAAATTTGCGATAATTTACATCATGGAATGTATGTTCAATCGGCTGAAGGAGAAGGGACAACATTCACGTTCCAATTTGCAAAAGATGAAGAATATCATACATTAATGAGAAAAATGACAAAACTGTAAGATAACAAAACGTTTTGTAAGGGAAATCACTCGTTTCTTTTTCTTATTTTTCTTATAGTAAATGTAAGAAGAAAACGCATAGGGGGATTAGAAATGAGTGTTCTTGAAGTAAAAGGATTAACAAAGGTGTATCAATCGAAAGGTTCAGTAGCGACGACTGCTTTAAATGATATAAATTTTAAAATAGAAGAAGGCGAATTTGTAGGGATTATGGGTCCTTCAGGAAGCGGGAAAACAACGCTTTTAAATTTATTAGCAACAATCGATAAGCAAACTTCAGGTCATGTGCTTGTAAATGGAGAAGAAATTAATCAAATGCGTGCTGCAAAATTAGCAGAGTTTCGCCGTACACATTTAGGATTCATCTTCCAAGATTTTAACTTACTTGATACGTTATCCATTAAAGAAAACATCATTTTACCGCTTGTAATGGCGAAGAAATCTGTAAATGAAATCGATGCGAAAGTGCTTGAGATTGCGAAGTTTTTAAACATCGAAGAAATTTTAAATAAAAAAGTATACGAAGTATCTGGGGGACAACAACAACGTGCAGCAGCAGCGAGAGCAATCATTCATGAACCGACATTAATTTTAGCAGATGAGCCAACTGGAAACTTAGACTCAAAGTCAGCGAAATCGCTAATGGGCGCTCTGCAAGATTTACACGAGCAAAAGAAAGTAACGATTGCAATGGTTACGCACGATCCAGTAGCGGCTAGTTATTGTGAACGTATCCTTTTCATACGCGATGGAGAAATTTTCTCGGAAATACATAAAGGAAGAACGAAACAAGCCTTTTTCCAAGAAATTTTGGACGTACTTGCGATGCTAGGAGGAGAGTATCATGAACTTTCGCCAGCTCGCGCTTAATAACGTAAAAGGAAATTGGCGTAACTATAAAGCGTTTCTTATAAGTAGTTGTTTATCGATTGTCGTATTTTTCATGTATGCTTCTTTTATTTATCATCCAGATGTCGTAAGCGGTAATATTAGTATGAGGACGATGATCACAAAAGGATTAGAATCGATGAATTATATTGTGGTCATCTTCTCGGCACTCTTTATTTTATATGCAAATTCAACGTTTTTACGAGCAAGAAAAAAAGAGTTTGGTCTACTAACATTAATAGGCGGAACGAAATCGCAGCTCGGCCGAATGATTATATTAGAGCAACTGATGTTAGGTAGTATTGCAATTGTAGTTGGTATTGGGGCTGGAATGCTTTGTTCAAAATTATTTTTCCAAGCGTTAAGCGTATTATTGAAAATAGATAAGACACTTCCACTCGTTTGGAATAGTAAAGCAATTCTTATTACAGCTGGTGTATACTTTATTCTATTTTTAATCCTATCGTTGTTTAGTGTTTGGACAGTCGGACGCTTGCAAATTATTGATTTATTAAGAGAAGCAAGAAAGCAAAAAGTAGAGCCGTTTGCATTTACATGGTTATGTGTAGTTGGTATAGGATGTATTATTGCTGCGTATGTACTTAGCTTCCAAGTAACATTTATGAATTTTATCATTCTGTTTTTACCGATTGTAGGGCTGACGATAGGCGGAACTTATTTGCTATTTACACAAGGTAGTACAGTCGTATTAAAGGCGTTACAAAAACGAAAAAAATCTTTTTATACATATCCAAATATGTTCGTACTTAGCAATCTTATTTATAAAATGAAAGATAATGCTCGTTTTCTATTTGTAATTTCTATTATTACGGCGGTTGTATCCTCGGCAGTTGGCACGCTTTACGTATATTTTGAGGATATGAGTTATAAAACGGTAGTCAAAACTCCACATGCTATTTCATATGAGGAAAAGGGGTTAAATACGCATAACCTTATTAATGAAGAAAAGGTACAGCAGCTTGTGAAGAGACACGGGTTTGAAGATGCGCGAAAAGTAACCTACGTTAAACTACCGGCAACACAGAAAATAACGTTGTTTAATAGTGAACATGAAGTACCGATGACGATTATTTCAGAAAAAGAATATAATGCAGAAGTGCGTGAACAAAAGAGAGAGCAAGTTACAGAAGTTCATAATGCACCAGGCAGTGCAACGATGGTTATGGTCGATATGGCAAATGAACTGATGAAGATAGACCGTACGAAACCGTATGAATTTACAATTAACGGACAAAAGCAGTCTGTTCAGTTAAATAGCCCAACTTCATTTTCTGTTTTTAATGATAGTGAATATCTCGTTGTAAATGATCAAGATTTTGAGAAGTATGCAAAACTCGTACCAGATGAAGAAAAGACGAAATATTACGGTTATTATATTGAGGATTGGAAAAGTACAGAAGATCTTGTATTAGATTTGAAAAATGAAATTGCACCAGAAAAGCAAGGAGAATTGAGAAATTCAGTGTTTGCGTATAAGGATATAAGAGAAGGTGGAGCGATTACAATGTTCATCGGTTTCTTCGTGGCGGTACTGTTCTTCTTCTTCGCTTGTAGTATGACATACTTTAAATGGTTTAACGATAAAGAACAAGATCGTATTCAATTTAAATCGTTAAAGAGAATCGGTATGACAGATAAAGAAATTCGCAAAATTGCGATTCGACAAATGGGAGTTATCTTCTTTATCCCAATTTTAATCGGTTCCATTCATAGTGGATTTGCTCTTCATACGTTAGGGAAAATGCTTTATATTGATTTGTGGAAATCAGGTGCGCTTGTAATTGGAGCATACATTTTAGCTTCTGCCATTTACTTTATGATCGCGCAAAGAGGATATTTAAAACACATAAAAAGCTAGGGGAACCTCTAGCTTTTTGCCTATGTAGTAAGTTACAGGAGGACGATAGATGAACATTCGGCAACTAGCGCTGCAAAATATAAAAGGAAATTGGCGTAATTATAAAGTGTTTTTCTTAAGTAGTTGTTTTGCAATATTTGCATCTCTTGCATATATGTCTGTTATTGTACATCCGTATATGCAAGAGACGATGTGGTATCAAAACGTACGCTGGGTACTTATCATATGTAATGTTATAATCATTTCTTTTTTCGTCATATTTATTTTGTACTCTACTTCTATTTTCATAGAAGCACGTAAGAAAGAATTAGGACTATATATGTTAATGGGAGCAACGAAGTCTAACGTAATAGGAGTAATTATGACCGAGCAAATATTAATTGGAATTTTTGCTAATATTTTCGGTATAGGGCTGGGCATGATCTTTTTAAAGCTCTTCTTCATGGTGTTTAGTATGTTACTGGGGCTTCCGAAAGAACTCCCTGTTATATTTGACGTAAGTGCGATTGGTGTAACATTTATTACATATATGGTCGTTTTTATTCTGTTATCTTTTATAAGTGCTTTACGTATATGGAATATAAAAATCATTCGGTTATTGAAAGAATTTCGAACAGATAAAAAAGAGAAGAAAACATCAAAGTGGCTTTGTTTATTCGGTTTTGCTTGTTTAGTGGGCGGGTATGCGTTGGCGCTACAAGTGACGATGGCTACGATAGCAATATGCTTTTTCCCTGTGTCTATACTTGTCTTTTTGGGAACGTATTTTTCTTTCGCGCATGGAGCTACCCAAGTGTTAGAAATGATAAAGCGAAATAAAAAGATTATGTATACATATCCATATTTATTTATAGTGAATCAATTGTCACATCGAATGAAGGAAAATGGTCGCTTTTTCTTTCTGATGTCTATGGCAACGACATTTGTAGTTACGGCAACAGGTACGGTGTTCTTGTATTTTTCTAGCATGCAAGATATGTGGCGAACTGGAGGGGTACACTCGTTTTCGTACATAGAAAAAGGTATTTCTACTTATGAAGTCTTTGAAGAAGGTGCGGTTGAAAAATTACTGAATCAATATGGGTATGATGATTTTCAATATATGAGTTTTGTTGGAGTGTATGCATCCTTTCAGTCTAATAAAGGAGAAACAACAATAGCACCGCTTATAAAAGAAAGTGATTATAACCAAGAAGCGAGGAAACAAAAACAGAAAACATATCATCCTAAAAAAGGTACAGTGACACTCGTTTATTATAATAAATACAATAATTCGAATGTATATAATCAAAAAGAGATTCAATTGCAAGTAATGAATCAACCATATCAATTCGTATTTAACGGTCAGAAAGAGGGGGTTCAATTTAACTATCACCCTTCGTACATTAATGGTCTGTTCTTCGTTATGAATGATGAAGACTTTGACAATATAGCAGATAAGGTTCCTGATTCTGAAAAGATGATATATAGAGGCTACACATTATCAAATATCGAAAAGACGAAGAAATTGAATGAAGATTTACGGAAACATATGAAACAAGATAATAATAATGCATTTCGAAGTAATATGGAGTTATATGTAAGTATGAAAGAAGGCGGCGATATTACTCTATTTGTAGGCTCGTTTATTAGTATATTATTCTTTCTTACTTCATGTAGTATCGTGTATTTTAAATGGTTCCATAATATTGCATCGGACCGAAAGCAGTATGGTGCACTCTCTAAACTTGGAATGACGAAGGAAGAAGTATGGAAAATTTCTCGTTGGCAATTATGTATGCTATTTTTTGCGCCAATTATAGTAGGGAGTATGCATAGTGCAGTTGCGTTATATACGTTTCATAATACTTTCTTTATGGATGGATCATTAAAAAAAGTAGGCTTGTTCATTCTGTTTTATATCGTAGCATGTATCATTTATTTCTTCTTCGCTCAAAGAGAATATAAGAAACA
The DNA here is from genome assembly GCF_000836715.1 of Bacillus sp. L_1B0_5. Taxonomy (NCBI): domain Bacteria; kingdom Bacillati; phylum Bacillota; class Bacilli; order Caryophanales; family Bacillaceae; genus Bacillus; species Bacillus sp. L_1B0_5. Next base: position 79,084 of record NZ_JXIS01000009.1, read on the forward strand.
TTTAGACTAGCAAACGCTAGTCTTTTTTTAATATTCGAAATTTACATAGAAGAATATAAAAAAGTATGGTATAACAGTAAGAAAACGAAAAAGAGGGGAAAAGACGATGATTCGAGTAGGATATTTAGGACCAGAAGCAACATTTACAAATATGGCGGTGAGTCGTTTTTTTCCGGAAGCAGATCATGTACCGTATCGAACGATTCCAGATTGTATAGATGCAGCTGCAAATGAAAATGTAGACTTCGCAGTCGTACCGTTAGAAAATGCAATAGAAGGTTCAGTGAATATAACGGTTGATTATCTTGTACATGAGCAGCCACTTTCCATTGTAGGAGAAATTACAGTACCAATTCAGCAGCATTTACTTGTGCATCCGCAGTATGCAGAAGTGTGGGATGAAGTATATGCGGTGCATTCTCATCCGCATGCCATTGCACAGTGCCATAAGTTTTTAAATGAAGAATTAAAAGGAGTAACTGTTCGAGATATGACATCCACAAGTGCCGCTGCGCAATATGTGAAAGAACATCCTGAAGAAAAAATTGCCGCTATTGCAAATGAAGCAGCTGCAGAAAAATACGGATTAACAATTGTAAGACGTAGCATTCATACGCATAAAAATAACCATACACGCTTCCTCGTTCTCCATAAGAAAAAGAAAGCAATACTCCCGAATAACGGAGAAAACCGCGGAGAGAAAACGACGCTTATGATAACGTTACCTGCGGATTATGCAGGTGCCCTATATCAAGTGTTATCAGCTTTCGCATGGAGAAAATTAAACTTATCAAAAATCGAATCGCGTCCGATGAAAACAGGTCTTGGAAATTATTTTTTCTTAATCGATGTCGATAAAGCGTACGATGACGTATTATTGCCAGGTGTAACGATGGAACTTGAAGCGCTCGGTTTTTCTGTTACTGTGCTGGGGAGTTATTCTTCTTATTGGTTGTAAGATGTAGATGGAATATTGGTATTTGTCTAATCGTCAATATCATTTCATTGTCTAGTGTATTTTTGGATAGATTAATAAAATCCCACCTGCAAAAGGTGGGATTCTTTATCCCGCTATTTGCAGGGCAGTAAGATCCCCACCTCAAAACTCAGCGAAAGCGAAGAAGTTAAGTGGGAATCGGGCTGCCCATAAAAGCCCGATTGGTGAGGGCTGATAATCAGTGGGGAATTAACAAAACCCCCACTGATTAAAGTTTCACTTTATTTTAACTTCGCAAGACGATCTTCTAACTGACCACGCCAAATATCAGCTAGTTCTGGGACAGCAAGAATTTTTTCAATGCCATCTTTATCTTTTCTATTATGAAAATAAATTTCGTTAGAGAACAAAACAGAAACATTGCTCGGTTGACGTTCTAGTAATGTAATTTTAGAATCTTTACGTACAGTACCTTCTTGAAGAACACGGCATAGGTAGCCAGTAAATCCAGTTGCTACAATGCGCGGCAGTATGCCAGGGATGCCAAGACGTTTTGAAATTGTGCTACAAGGAACGCGAGCTTGTGTCACTTGAATGATTGCTTCACCTAGTTGATATGTATCTCCGATGCAAACATCACGCTCTAACATATTTGTTACGGTAATGTTTTCGCCAAATGTGGAAGCTGGAAGCGTAGTTTGAAATTCCTCTTCCCATAGTGCGTAATGCTCGTGTGGGTACACACAAACAGCGCGATCAGGTCCCCCGTGATGTTTTAAATCCGCTACGTCATCACCAAGGAATCCGTCTTTGGAGAGAAAGGCCTCTTCTGTAGGATCTTTACATATACCTGTTATCATTTCTTTATCTTCGCCATATTTCATTTGTTTCGGTTTACCAGTACTAAAGTGAACGAGTTCAATTCCCATATGTGATCTCCTTTACGATTGATTACAATATTATAGCATTAAAAAAGCACAGAGAATTATAAAAACTCTGTGCTTTACATTAATAAACGAGAAATCCTGCTTTATCCAGTGCCTCACAAGCAGCATCTAATTTTTCTTTAGAATCTGCCTCGATTGTATGTAAGTGAATACCATCTGTTAGTTGTGAAAGATAGGAAGCATTTGTGTTTTCGATTTTTTGTAAATATTGCTCTACATCAAAGCGATTGCTTACCATAATGGATGCTGTTAAGTCACCGTATACAGGATGCTCAACTTTTACATCTTTAATCGTAACGCCGTGGTCAACAAGCATTGTAAGTTCTTGACGTACTTCTGCTGGTTTGTGCTGGCATACGATTACGCGTTCAAAAGCTTGTTGTTTCTCTTGTGGCTTTAAATATAAATAGCCTTGAGCAGTCGCAATAATTGGTTCGTTTCGTGCTTTAAGCAAGGAAATATCTTGCACGATAACTTGTCTACTTACGTTCGTCTTTTTCGATAATTCATTCCCCGATAACGGCTCATTTGCAGCAAGAAGCCACTGGAGGATAAGCTGTCGTCTTTCTTCACCTAAAATCTTTTTTTGTTCATTTTGTTTCATTATGATTTAACACCTCTATAAAATTGATTTCCAATTGTGTGTAGTGCATGAATAGTAGTATCAATTTGATCTTTCGTTGTTTGTTGTCCGAAAGAGAAGCGGACATATTGTTTGGCCTCTTCATACGTTTTTCCAATTGCAAGCATAGTTTTCGAAGGTTCTTGTTTACCGACTTGGCAAGCACTTCCGGTGGAAATGGCAATACCATGACGATTACATTCTAGCATAGTATATTGACCTTCTATTCCTTTTATTGTAACCCCAACAATATGTGGTAAACAAGAAGTAGAATGACCTTCTACTTTAATTTCTAGCGGAAGTGTTTGTATTTGCTCTAAAAAGTAGGATCGTAACTCTTTAAAACGTAAACTTTCTTCCCATTGAGTTTTTAATATATTTTCAGCAGCTGTTAAAAAAGATGCGATGCCGGGAACGTTCACTGTACCTGGGCGAAATCCTTTTTCGTGAGAAGTTCCTGGAAATACTTGTTCCCAGCGAGATTGCGGATTTATGTAGCAAGCGCCGACACCTTTTGGTCCGTATATTTTATGTGCTGAAACAGAAAGACTATCAATTCCCATCTCAAAAACATTGATAGGAAGTTTACCAAATGTTTGCACACAATCCGAATGAAATAAAACGTTATATTTTTTTAACAGTGCCCCGATTTCTGCAATGTTTTGAACGGTTCCAATTTCAGAGTTTCCGTGCTGTATGCTTGCTAGCACAGTATCTTCTGTAATAGCTGCCTCTAAATCTACTAAACAAATGAGTCCACTTTTATCAATAGGAATTTCAGTGATCGTATAGCCTTTTGATTTTAGAGATTGAAAATAACTTCGAATGGATGCATGTTCCATAGGTGTCGTAATAATATGCTTCTTATTTCGGGCATTTAGAAGTGATTGAATCGCAAGATAGTTCGATTCCGATCCACCGCTTGTGAAAAATACTCCTTGTTCTTTGCCTCCAATCATTTCCGCAAATGTTTTTCGGCAAACTTGTAATAAAGAAGAAGCCGTTCCTCCAATATCATGTAAACTTTGTTCATTTCCGAAGTATTGCGACGCTGCTTTCATATATGTTTGTAACGCTTCCTCGCTCATAGGTGTAGTAGCTGCATAGTCAAGATATATCATCATGTAAGTTCCTCTCTCTCGTAAGAGTTACATTTCTTTTACTTTTTAAATGGTAGTGAAAATAAGAATTATAAAAAAACTCTTGTCATTATTTTAAAACTATGTAAATATAGGTGTCAAGACAGTTGAAAAGTGTAAAGTAGGAGGCAACAATTATGCCAAGTGCAGATGTCTTAATTATTGGAAGTGGCGTTGCGGCACTTCGTGTTGCAAAAAAGATTTGTCACGAAAAGAATGTGATTATTATCACAAAGGAGACGGAACGTAATAATAATACACATTTAGCTCAAGGTGGAATTGCCGCAGCGGTAGCTACATATGACAATCCTAATGATCATTTTGAAGATACGTTAGTAGCAGGGTGTCATTATAACAATGAAGAAGTGGTCCGTTATTTAGTAGAGGAAGGACCGAAAGAAATTAATAACCTTATTGAAAATGGAATGAAATTTGATGGAGATGAAACAGGTCCTCATCTTGGAAAAGAAGGAGCGCATCGAAAACGTCGTATTTTACATGCAGGTGGCGATGCAACAGGAAAGAATTTATTAGAGCATCTTATTCAAGAAGTAGCTCCATACGTTACGGTAATGGAACAGGAAATGGTGCTCGATTTTATTATAGAAAAAGATAAATGTGTTGGGGCTTTAACTCGCAACAATAAAGGAGAACTGAAACGTTACAATGCAGATTATACGGTGTTAGCTTCAGGCGGTATTGGCGGTTTATACGCCTTTACTTCTAATGATGAGACAATTACAGGCGATGGACTTGCAATGGTGTACCGTGCAGGCGGGGAGCTTGTAGATTTAGAGTTTATACAATTTCATCCGACGATGTTATACGCGGGTGGGCGTTGTTCCGGCCTCGTGTCCGAAGCTGTTCGCGGAGAAGGAGCTGTCCTTATAAATGGCAAAGGGCAGCGTTTTATGATGGATATACATTCCGAACAGGATTTAGCGCCTCGTGATGTAGTCGCAAGGGCTATTCATGAACAGCTACTTGCGGGTGAAAAAGTGTACTTAAACATCGAAATGATTCAAAACTTTGAACAACGCTTTCCGACCGTGTCATCGATATGTAAAACGAATGGAGTCGATATAAATAAAAACCTTATTCCAGTCGTGCCCGGTACTCATTTTCACATGGGTGGCGTGAAAACGAACTGTGATGGAGAGACGTCTATTCCGAACCTATACGCAGTCGGGGAAGTAGCTTGTAATGGGGTTCATGGTGCAAATAGATTAGCGAGTAATTCATTATTAGAAGGTCTTGTGTTTGGAGGAAGAATCGGAAGACACATTTTATCTAGAGAGACAAAAGAAAAGATGAACATGCTAGCCGAAACAGAAGCAAAGTTTATCGTTCTAAATCATTTACCGACGAAAGAAGAAATACAAAAATGCATGATGAAATATGTTGGGATTGTGCGAACAGAGCAAAGTTTATCTTATGCGAAGAGATGGCTTAGTAAGTACGGTGTTCGAAATATGATATTACAACATGATGTTCTTACGAATGAAGAGATAACGCTTATTAATATGTTAACAGTGTGTGAGCTTATAGTTGTGTCAGCCCTACAAAGAGAAGAAAGTATTGGCGGGCATTACCGAAGTGATTATCCAGATAGAAATATAGGAAAGAAAGAGATTGTTCGAGTAAAGAGAAAACTACAACTTGTGTGATGAGGGGAAGAGGGGCTTTATGAACACGATAAAAGTTAAAGAAGCATTAAATAGATTTTTTTTAGAAGATATAGGAGAAAGAGATGTAACATCTCAGCTTATTTTTCCAGATAACTTACTTTCGAAAGGAACGTTTCTTGCGAAGGATACAGGGGTCTTTGCAGGACGTTTAGTAATTGAATCAGGATTTAAATTAATTGATGAGAGAATTGAAGTAGAGCTTCATAAAAAAGATGGCGATCTTGTAGAAAAAGGCGAAATCATTGCAACTGTGCAAGGGCCAATTGCATCGTTATTAACAGCAGAGCGCGTTATATTAAACGTTATTCAGCGTATGAGCGGAATAGCGACGATGACGCGTAAAGCGGTTCTTGCTTTAGATAGTAGCCATACTCGTATTTGTGATACGCGAAAAACGATGCCAGGACTACGTATGTTTGATAAGTATGCGGTCGTGTGTGGTGGTGGATTTAATCATCGCTTCGGTTTATATGATGGTGTCATGATTAAAGACAATCATATTGCGTTTGCTGGTTCTATTACAAAAGCTGTTACATCAGTGAAAGAAAAGTTAGGACATATGGTGAAAGTAGAAGTAGAAACAGAAACTGAGGAACAGGTGAGAGAGGCTGTTGCTGCTGGTGCGGATATTATTATGTTCGATAATCGTACGCCAGATGAAATCCGGGAGTTTTCGAAAATTGTACCGAGCGCTATCGTTACAGAAGCTTCAGGGGGCATCACAATTGAAGATTTATCGAAATACGGAAAAACAGGGGTAGATTATATTTCACTTGGAGCGTTAACACATTCAGTGAAAGCACTTGATATTAGTTTCAATATTGAAGGGTAAGGAAAGTGGCTTAGAGGGGGAGAAACGTATATGAGTATTTTAGAACAAGTACAGCCAATTGAAACGATGTTACCAGAGCGTTATTACACGATGTCAACGGAAGATATGGAAAAGCGTGTTCGTGAAATTAAAGAGAAGATGGGGAAAATGTTATTCATTCCAGGGCATCATTATCAAAAAGATGAAGTGGTACAATTTTCAGATGCAGCAGGGGATTCACTTCAGCTTGCGCAAGTTGCAGCGAGCAATAAAGACGCAAAATATATTGTGTTTTGCGGGGTGCACTTTATGGCGGAAACAGCAGATATGTTAACGACAGATGATCAAGTTGTCATCTTACCAGATATGCGTGCAGGTTGTTCGATGGCGGATATGGCAGATATTGAACAAACAGAAAGAGCATGGAAAGAGCTAAAGAAATTATTTGGAGATACGATGATTCCGTTAACATATGTGAACTCTACAGCTGCAATTAAAGCGTTTTGTGGTCGTAACGGAGGAGCAACAGTAACTTCTTCTAATGCAAAGCAAATGGTATCTTGGGCGTTTACTCAAAAAGAACGTCTCGTCTTTTTACCAGACCAACATTTAGGAAGAAATACAGCGTACGATTTAGGTATCCCGTTAGATAAAATGGCAGTATGGGACCCGCACACAGATTCATTAGAGTACGATGGGGATATAGAAGAAATTCAAGTGATTTTATGGAAAGGGCATTGTTCTGTTCATCAAAATTTTACAGTGAAGAACATTGAGAGCGTACGAAAAAATCATCCTGATATGAATATTATTGTACATCCAGAATGTTGCTATGAAGTTGTAGCTGCTTCAGATTATGCAGGCTCAACGAAGTATATTATTGATATGATTGAATCAGCGCCATCTGGTAGCAAATGGGCGATTGGTACAGAAATGAATTTAGTGAACCGAATTATTCAGCAACATCCAGATAAAGAAATTGTTTCACTTAATCCATTTATGTGTCCATGCTTAACGATGAACCGAATTGATCTGCCTCACTTATTATGGGTACTTGAAACGATAGAAAGAGGAGCAGAAATTAACGTTATTAGCGTAGATAAACAAGTAACGGCAGAAGCGGTTCTTGCCTTAAATCGTATGTTAGAGCGTGTGTAAAGCAACGGTATTCCCGTTGCTTTTTTTCATACATATAATCATAACGAGAACAAAATGGGCATACATTGTTTTGAAGAAATCATTGTGGTTCTTTATGCTTATTCCACTTCGAATGATATTGAAAATCGAAGAAGTGCTAAAAGTGAAAAGAAGTTAATGTTATTTAGAAAGAGTTACTTCATGAGATTTGTTACTTATAGATAAGTTATACAGGAGGGGGAAAATTTGAAAATTCATATCGTGCAAAAAGGGGATACCCTTTGGAAAATTGCGAAAAAGTACGGAGTGGATTTTGATACGTTGAAAAAAACAAATACACAACTTAGTAATCCAGATTTAATTATGCCAGGTATGAAAATTAAAGTGCCATCCAAGAGTGTTCACATGAAACAACAGGCTGGGGCAGGCTCAGCGCATCCAAAGCAATACGTAAAAGAAGTGCAGCAAAAAGAATTTGCAGCAACACCAACTCCGCTTGGAATAGAAGATGAAGAAGAAGTTACGTATCAATCAGCACCAATTACACAGCAGCCAGCTATGCAACAAACACAAAAAGAAGTGCAGGTAAAACCGCAGAAGGAAATGCAGGTAAAGCCGCAAAAAGAAGTACAGGTGAAACCGCAAAAAGAGGTGCAAAAAGAACAGCCAATTCAAAAAGAGAAACCAGTTGAAAAACCGTCTGTTATTCAAAAACCACCTGTGATAGAAAAACAAAAACCGGCGGAAAAAGAAAACACGAAGTTTTCGGTAAATGTATTGCCACAGCCACCACAACCACCAATAAAACCGAAAAAAGAATATAAAATTTCAGATGTAATAAAAAAAGGAAGCGAGTTAATTGCTCCTCAAATTAGTAAAATGAAACCTAACAATATCATTTCTCCGCAAACGAAAAAAAACAATATAGTATCGCCGCAAGTGAAGAAA